>DAHWJX010000113.1:0-21288 GCA_027343965.1 Caryophanales bacterium
CCCTCTCGAATATGTCGCAAAACAAGTTCTGCTAACGTGACATCGTCCTCGGGAGTCCATGCATCCGAACGTGAAGCCCATCGCTCCATGACTTCCATTTCAGGTTCCCTCCAAATCATGATAATATCTTTATGTCCGAAATCTGGAAGAAAGATACCTGTCAATGTTGTTCGATAATGCATGATATGTTTTTAGAAGTGTTCTAGTGACGACTAAGCCTATAGATGATGAAAATCAAGGGCGACAATATTTTTGCTAGATGCTCGTAATCTTTGTGCGATGGCTAGGTGTTCTGGGTGTACACCATAGGCTTCTAAGCTTTTTTCATCGACAAATGTCGAAGTAATCGCTGCGTCAAAACCTTGACTACGTGCTGAAAAATTATGACCCACGTGATAGCTGACAATACCAAGAATTTTATCTTTTAACGTCAGCAAATCAGTAAGAATTTGCTCCCGAGTTTCTATTGCTATATCCTCTTTCCAAGCAATCATAACGATGTGTTCAATCAAAGTTGTGCCTCCTCATTTGTTGTCAAGAATAAGCCAATTATATGTCTACTTGTTACGCATGAACAGACTCGGTATCTGTGATAAACTAAAACATAAAGAATGGGGCGGAGGGGTTCGAAATGGCGGGAGAAGCGATTTTGGCTTTTGTTCCCGATCTCATGTTTTCCGTACGGTTGCGTGAGGCAGCGGCAAATTTACATTGCACGGTATCCGTTGTGTCAAACGACCAAAATTTTATAGATCGGTTACATGCAGTACAACCAACGATCGTGGTGCTTGACTTGGCGGCAGTGGGACCGACGCTTGAGTCCCTGGTACGGCAAAGTAAAGAGCAAGGGTGTATAGTGCTGGCTTATGCAGCACATGCCAAGCGGGATCTTGTGGCGAGGGCGCAGGCAGTACAGGTTGACCAGATTTATGCGAGTACTCGTTTTAAGATGGATGTGGGCAATATTTTAGGCAAGTGGTTGACAAGGTGACAGGATTGCAACTCCATATATTGCACACGAATGATGTTCACAGTGAACTTTTGTCGTATGCTCGTCTTGTCACTCAAATGCGGTCATTAAGGAAAAAGTTGACTGATGATGGGCTAGATGTACTGTGCTTTGAGCTAGGCGATCATATTGATTTATCAAATCCATTGTCCTACGCGACGATGGGCAGAATCAATGCGGATATTTTGAACGTTGTAGGTTATGATGGCTTGGTTTATGGCAACAACGAAACGGTGACAGTGGACCGTGCAGTATGGAGCGAGTTGGCAAGCATCTCGCAAACGCCAATGTTTTGTAGTAACGTGGATATGCCGGATAACGGATGGCTTGTTCCATCTGGCAGGATCTTTACGATGTCTGGTATAAAAGTTGGCGTTTGCGGGGTTACGGTGGAGTATAGAAACTTACTAGAGACAATTGGCGTTGCTTCGCGGGACCCAGTTTCTGTTGCGTTTGCCCTATGCCAAAACTTGCGCGATGCGGGTGCTGATGTGGTGGTTTTACTATCCCATCTCGGGCTACACATTGATGAAATGTTGGCTGATCAAGATATTGCCGCAGATATTATTGTTGGGTCACATACGCATCAATTTCTTGCAAACGGTATCCAACGTAAAAATGTGTGGATTTTTCAAGCTGGCAAACATGCAAAAGCTTTTGGTCATATCACCATCACTGTGGGCAAAGATAAGCATGTGGAGTGTATCTCAGGACGTATCGAGTATACGCAAGAAGCTATGCCAATGGACGCCGCAGTGGTACAAGTGATCGATTCTTACGTGCCGATCGCTCGTGATGAATTACAAAAGTTAGTGGCGACGATTCCTGCTCACGTGTCACACTCTTTGTTTGGTGAATCACAAATGGTGAATTTGTTATGTGATCAGATGAAAGAGACTTTGCAAGTGCAAGCAGCTGTCGTGAACGGTGGCGTGATAACGGCGGGGTTTCGAACGGGACCGGTAAAAAAGGGGGACTTGCTCGCTGTCTGTGCCACGCCCATGCGCGCTGTGGTGATGGACGTAACAGGTCATCAGTTGTTGCAACTTTTCACAGATAGTTTGCATAAAGATCTTATTGCAAGTCAAGGGATTGGATTCGGATTTCGTGGACATTTTATTGGCCGACTGCATATCTCCGGTGGGGAAGTAGTGATCGATCGTGAGTTGTCGGAGGAGGCATGTGATGAACGTGTCCTCACCATGGTGATCGATGGAAAACCTATCGATGTCACTCAAACATACCGCATTGCTTTGTGCGAATATGTTGCATTATCCTCATTATTTCCAGCTATTAAGGGTCCTGCATTCTCCTATCAGGCACCGATGCTTCGAACTATGTTGGAGAAGGGATTGCAGTCCCAAGCTATACTAAATAGCGCGAGAAAGCTCCGCTATCGACACCAGGATCAGATGATTCTTTAGGAGCAAATGAATATGCCGCGTTTTAAAGTTGACGTTCCTACAATTTTACACACACTAGAAGCATTGTATCCCGATGCGCAATGTGCACTACATCATAAAAATGCGTTTGAACTCCTGATTGCAACGATTTTGTCAGCACAATGTACAGATAAGATGGTCAATGAATTGACGCCAGCTTTGTTTGCCAAGTATCCTACACCACTAGCCCTAAGTGAAGCCGCTGTGCCGGACGTGGAGATGATAATCGCTCGGTGTGGATTATTTAAGACAAAAGCGAAAAACATTATTCGTACGAGCCAAATTCTTGTGCAAAACCATCACGGTGAAGTGCCTGATACACTCCTCCTTCTAACGGCGATGCCAGGTGTTGGTCGAAAAACGGCCAACGTCGTCTTGTCGAATGCTTTTCACATTCCTGCGATCGCTGTCGATACGCATGTACAGCGCGTTTCGAACCGTTTGGGTCTTGCCAACAGCGATGATGTTGCAAAAACAGAACAGCAACTTATGAAAAAAATCCCTCGCCATTTATGGTCTTCTGCGCATCATTGGTTAATTTACCATGGCAGATTGGTATGTCATGCACGTTCTCCTAAGTGTTCTTCCTGTGCTTTGCAAACATTGTGCCGATATGCATACTCTTTCCATCCGGGGGAATAGTAGCCATAGAACAATTGGTCTACGGTGCGGGGTGGATTTTTTTGGCCATATCAAGTTTTTTCAAGCGAATACTTTCTGTGGATGACCGTATTTTAGATCAAGAATTTCAACTAACCCCTATGACAGACGAAGATTCATCGCATAAAGCTGCACAAACAAAAGCTGGGAACGATCCTCAAAGAGCTTCTGGCAGACCTTTGCGTCTCAAACGAATGATCATCAGGTTTGGGGACCGGTATATGGCGGGCGATGTAACGTTACATACCGTACATGGTCACAAAGAGGTTATACCTATCTCGTATGCCGAATTGCAACAAAGGGCTGTTAAGCGGACGAGTAAGATGAACCAAGGATCATCGACAAATGACCCACCTACCTTTATCCAATACGCTTTAACGGACAACCAACATATCCTTGAGAAGGTCTTTCGTCTGCCAATCAATGCGGACATCGTCATTCGCAAATTCCGACTTGGCGGAGAGCACGTCGCTGATGCTATGGCCGTTTTTGTAGATGGTATTGCGGATAAGATAATTATCAATAATCACATTCTCGAGCCACTCATGATGCTGTCAGATTTGGAACATGATATTGCGTCCTTATCTTTAGAAGACCGAATTCAAAACGTTTTATTACCTGGCAATCAGGTGATGAAATTTTCGACGTATAAAGATGCGATTGAAAACATCCTTGCCGGTAGCACGGTCCTGTTTATCGATGGTGTCAATGTGGTCATTTCTGTGGAAACGAAGGGATGGGAACACCGGCCTGTGGGGATTACTCAGACCGAGGCTGCGGTTCGTGGGCCACACGATGCCTTTACAGAAAATTTCCGCTCCAATACAGGATTGGTTCGCTCCAAACTGCGATCACCGAATCTGATCACCGAGATGAGGCAGCTAGGTACGCTTGCATCTACGGATATTGCGATTATGTATATGGATGGTGTGGTTAATCCGAACATCGTAAATGAAGTGAAGCGCAGAATCGAGAGCATTAAGGTAGATTATGTGCCGGAAAGCGGCCTAGTAGAACAATTTATCGAGGATGCACCGATGGGCGTTATACCAAAATTGCTGTCGACGGAGCGCCCGGATCGTGTGGCATATGGTTTAACGGAGGGCCAAGTTGCTATTTTTGTGGGGCACAGTCCCTATGTGTTGCTTGTGCCAGTACTCTTCTGGTCTTTGTTACAGACAGCAGAAGATGCGTATCTGCATTGGCCGTTTGGTACCTTTATCCGGTTTATCCGGATCATTGCCTTATTTATTGCATTACTTTTACCAGCCTTGTACATCGCCGTTACGAATTTTCATCCGGAAATGATTCCTACGGAAATTATGCTTTCGATCGCCTCATCACGTGAACGGGTTCCGTTTCCTGTTGTGATTGAAGTGCTTATTATGGAGTTTTCTATCGAATTGATCCGCGAGGCGGGAATACGGATACCTTCTGTGATTGGACCTACCATCGGCATCGTCGGTGCACTTATTTTAGGGCAAGCGGCGGTAGCCGCAGGTATTATCAGTCCGCTTCTGATCATTATCGTTGCGGTTACAGCTTTAGGTTCTTTTACGATGCCCAACTACAATCTGTCTTTTACGGTGCGTGTTTTACGTTTTGGATTTATTGCAAGTGCCGCTGTCTTTGGTTTTTACGGAATCATTTTGCTGTTTATGGTGCTGATGATGCACGCGGTTACGTTGAAAAGTCTTGGGGTACCGATTCTTTCCCCGATCGCTCCGAGACGGAAGAGTTCATCGGATACGATTTGGCGAGCGCCCGCTTATAAAATGGAGGTACGTCCGAATCCATACTTTCCTCTTCGCGAAAGGCGGCAGTCACCCATGTCTCGATCTTGGAGTCCGCTTGCTAAAGATACAGATCAGATGGCACAGGGTCGAGGTGATGATGATGACAAAAAACGCAAATAACTCGTCGTCGATCCGCATCGGTCGAGTCGGCATTGCCGAACTTACAGCACTTATTACGATTTACTGTTCAACCGATGTATTCTTGAGTTATCCATCACGCGTTGCAGTTGAAGGTGCTACCGCAGCATGGATGATTCCACTGATTGCGGGTGTTATAACTTTTGCAGTGTTCTTACTCTTGTATCTGGCGATGAGAAAAACACCAACACAAAATTTGATCGAACTTGTGATGAATTCGTTATCACCGTTTATCGGTATTCCGGTCGCTATCGCTTTTAGCGTTTTCTTTTTCCTGCAGACAGCTATTGTCATGCGAGAGTTTACGGAAACAGTGGTAACCACAGTATTGCCGCGAACGCCATCGGAGATTATCGCTGCGAGTTTCTTGCTTGTGGTCGTGTACTATGCTTATAAAGGACTGGAAGGGTTGACTCGGGTAGCCGTACTTATCGCGTATATCCTTGGTGTAGGTTTGGTAATCCTGCTGGTTTTGCCATTGACGTGGTTTCATCTTCCTTACTTGATGCCACTTGCAGGGCGTGGCTGGAATGTTACTTTGATGCATTCGTTGCTAAATACAAGCGCCTTTGCCAATGTGCTCATGTTGGCCATTTTGTACCCAGCGGTGCGCAATCAGCAACATTTTGTACGGGCGGGACTCATGAGTATCCTCTTTACTGCGCTTACGATGTCCGCTGTTTTATTTGTCGTACTTGGTGTTTTTACAGATGCGGTCAGCGGACAGGTGTCTTTTCCTTTGTATCAATTGGCACGATTAATTTATGTCGGTCGTTTTGTACAACGGTTAGAAGCTGTCTTCGTTTTTTTATGGACGGCGGGGGCCGTACTTAAAATGGGGTTTGGCTTATGGTTGAGCGGCTACTTATATGCAGCGGCTTTTCGAATGCCAGTGTATCGTCCCATCTTGTTTCCCTTGGCTTTGCTGATATATGTATTTGTTTTTTTACCACAAAACATCATGGCTGTGGAAGCACTTGAATCAAGGATTATCGAGCCATTTGCTTGGATTGTAGAGCTATTAGCACCCTTGGTGCTCGTGATCGTTTCAGTAGGTATCAATCATCTGCGCGGCGCAAATCGGCAGGCACAAAGCTAAGTGCCTGCCTAGGGGGGGACAAAAGATTGAATGCAGTGGCATTTTTGCTTGAATTTTTGGTGGCGATTGCGGTCCTGCTTTATGCCTTGAATTTTATCCGCTGGCTCTGGCGCGGAAAGCATATCCTTTCGACAGTTGGTGTGAGTATATTGACACTTTTGGCCGGTGGATTAAGCATCACTTACTTGGTATCGAAACTCTTTTTTTGAAGAATCGATCCATGTCGCAGTAACTCACTTACTGTGACAAACTGATATCCATCTTTATGCAAACGATCTAAAATAATGGAAAGGGCTTCGACCGTTTGTGAACGTTTGCCACCGCCGTCATGCAAAATTAAAATATCCCCTGGATCCACATTTCTGATTACCGTATTAACGATTTTTTGTACACCTGGCCGAGACCAGTCCTTCGCATCCACATCCCAAGTCCACATAGCAATCTTATGATCGGTTTTACGCGCCATAGACAAAAATTGCATGGTCAGATGTCCACCAGGTGGTCTTAGCCACATAGGGCGGACACCCGTCAAGGATTGTACGGTCTTATCGCACATCGTAATATCAGACGTTGTAACTTCAGATAGCTGTCGATGGTTTTCCGTATGATTACCAATCTCATGGCCTTCATGTTTCATGCTTAGGAGTAAGTTAGGATACTGCCGGGCTACAGATCCAATGACAAAAAATGTTGCGTGGGCGTGGTAGTGATGTAATATTTGCAGTATTTTGGGCGTGAATTGAGGGCTTGGTCCATCATCAAACGTGATAGCAATCATGGGTTGGCTGGTAGTTATGGAATAGACGATCCAGCCGTCCCCTTTTTTTGTCCAATAGGGACTGCCACGGACGGCGCCCTGTGCAGTTTGTACCAGAAACGGAGCACAGCACAAAAGTAGGGTAAATAGATACTTGCGAAATGGTTTCAAGAAAGACCCCCCTCGCCGTTTAAAGGTAGTATGCCTAGTTTTACGCAAGTTCTGCATGCTTGCAGCAAGCCCATGGTCATGAAATAATGAGGGGACAATTGAGGTGAACGATTTGACACAAGTACAAATCTATACGGATGGAGCCTGTAGCGGCAATCCAGGACCAGGCGGTTGGGCGGCTATTTTGGTTTCGGGAGACCATGAAAAAGAACTCTCAGGCGGAGAATCGCATACGACAAACCAACGTATGGAACTTCAGGCTGCCGTCGAGGGACTCAAAGCGCTAAATCGATCATGCACAGTGACTCTTTATAGCGATTCAGCCTATTTGGTGAATGCGATGACGAAAAAGTGGTACCTTACCTGGCAGAAAACAGGATGGATCAACAGCAAACGCGAGCCAGTAAAAAATAAAGATTTATGGGAACAGTTACTTCATCAAGTCGGGATACACGATGTTCAATTTGGTAAAGTCAAAGGACATAGCGGTCATCATTACAATGAACGTTGCGATGCCTTGGCACGCGCTGCTGTGAAAAAAGTCTAAAGTGAAAGGCTGCCTATGACTAATTTTGAATTGTCACGAAACCAGTTAAAAACGATCGCTAAAGAGGTTGGCATTCAGGTTATCGGAGCAACAGATGCAGAACCATTTGATGATTTGATGCCATTTTTACAACGCTATTACGAGGAAGGACGCGCGTCAGGGTTTGAATACCCTGTTGCAGCTGAAAGAATCGATGCTAAAACTTTGTTGTCTGGTGCACAAAGTTTGATTAGCATCGCTGTGTCTTATATTACGCAAGAGACGAGAACCGTAATGCGTCCCAAAGAGCCGCGGGGGATGGTGTCCGTCTATTCATGGGGTAACGATTACCATCGTATTTTACGTGATAAGCTGCAACATTTGGCTAAAAAGATCGAAGAAAAGGTAAAGAGACCGATTCAGTCTGTTTGCGCCATCGATACGAGCGCACTTGTTGATCGTGCTGTGGCGGCACGATCAGGCGTAGGCTTCATTGGGAAAAATTGTTCGTTAATCACTGATGAATATGGGTCATGGGTATTTTTGGGGACACTTGTGACCGATGTGCTTATCGAAAAAATGCACGAAGACGTGACACGATGGGATGATTGTGCCGATTGCACGTTGTGTCTAACGGCTTGTCCGACTGGTGCACTCATTAAACCCTTTGAAATTGATGCGACGCGATGTTTATCGTATGTGACACAAATGAAAGGCATCATTCCAGAGGAATTTCGAGCGCCGCTTGGCCGTCGCGTATGGGGTTGCGATACATGTCAGACGGTTTGTCCTAAAAATAAAGGGAGTTTATTAGCGCAAGAGCCTGATTTTAGCCCGGATGCAGAGCTTTGTTTTCCTGACTTATATCACATTTTGTCTTTATCCAATCGTGCATTCATGCGTCAGTTTGGCCACACATCCGCCGCATGGCGTGGAGCGAACGTGTGGCGGCGAAATGCACTGATTGCCCTAGGCAATATGAGAGACCGTCGAGCGATGCCGTTTGCCATCAGCCTTTTAGATGACGCAAGACCGGAAATTCGTGCAAGTGCTGCATGGGTCATTTTACAAATTGACCCAGACAAGGGGCGAGAGGCAGTACGACAAGCTTATGAAAAGGAACCTGATGATGCCGTACGCCGAGATATGCAGTGGGCATGTGATGAATCTTCTGCACTTAGGTTTCGTGAGTAACCTTTTGCGCAAATTCATTGAGAAATTCATGACGACTTTCTTCTTCGAAGGTAGCCTGTCGGAAAGTTTTGAGCCATTGTTCGCGTGAGGCAAGAGAGACATCTTCCTGATCCAAGTACTGACGAAGAAGGCCCTCAATGCGAAATGGGAATGTCAACATGGCTTGCAAGATAAGATAATCCCCTTGAGAGAGTGGACGCGTGCGATTGTAGGCGATTAAAGGAGCCAGCAAAGTGACGTTTGACCACGTGCCATTTGCTTGCATGATGCTGCGAAGCAAATGGGCCAAGTCGATTACTCGTGGGCTGTAGCGCATTTTCTCAAAGTCAACGAGTTGAATGTAGCCCAATGGATGGAGCAAAAAATTGTTGCTTGTGGCATTGAGATAACAAAGACCGGGCTTTTGCTTAAAGCGAGTCAGTGTGATCGCAACATCAGATGTTTGAAGCAGGGAAAGTGCGCGGTCCGCATCGGTTTCTAAGCGCGATGCATGTTCTGCGATGCTATGTTCAATTTCTTTTGCGATAGCAGTGCGCCTTATGCGATGCAACGAGTACAGTAAAGCTTTTTTCTTGGTTTCAAGGTCTGCTCTGACATCTAATGTGCCAGGGACTAGAGAGGTTTTGTTTGTGGGTATCTCCAAGGATCGTTCATATAGTCTAGCCAGTGTCTTAGCACAGGATCCAGCCTGTCTGGTGGATGTGAGACGTACTGGTTCGCCGAAAAGCCATTCGGATGCATAATAGGTGGCTCCATTTTCAACAACATAAGGAATGCCTTGTTGTGTCCGGAGGATACGCGCACCAGAGGTGAACCCTTTTTCATGCAATTGGTCGAGTGCATCTGCCACAAATGAGACGTATGCACGATTGAGACGTGTTTTCTTTAAAGCGTAAAGATTACCAGATCTTGTTTCGATTTGCCAAGTGCCTTGTACGCGGCGAATTTGCGCTATGTCTTCCTTGTAAGCTGAATGAATTGCAGCTTCTAAGGGTTGTGAAGTCTCTGACTTTGTTTCTCTTGGCGGTGCGTAAGCCGTATTTCGCATCATAGCGTTAGTAGCATGGTTTCCACTGGGACGAATGATATTCGCTGTTTCGGGGTTTGCCTGAGAATCCTTCACTACTGAATGCAGCATTTTTTTAGGTGAATTTTTCTGGGTCTTACTGTGAAAATGCGCCTTTTTATATGGCATGCCTGATTTGATTGACTTTGAAGATTTTGGTCGTGGCAGCGAGGCAGGTTGATGATCTGGTGCAAAAAACTGCCTAGCCACTCTTCTAGCGCTGGTCATTGGATCCACTTGACTCTCCTGATTCTCTTGATTTTCTTGATTTTCCTGCCGCAAAATGGCTGGTGGTTTCGTTAGCTCGGACCACAAGGTTTGCAGCCAAGGAGGAACATTGCCTGTATTCACTATGACACCCCCCTGCCCGGGCAATTACCCTTTGCCTTATCGTATGACAGAGTGAGGCTGATTGATCAAATTGGACATGGTATCAGCAAACGTCGCTGCTTCTTTAGCATAGCGAAGGACATTTTTTTCATCGTAACGATCGACAGGGCCAGAAACCGATAATGCGGCGATCACTTGACCCGAGCGATCTGTGATCGGAACAGCCACTGCAGCCGCGCCAAGTTCCCTCTCTTGAATACTTACAGCATACTTTTGTTCAAGGACCACAGCCATTTGCCGAGATAGTTCGTCAAAGGCGAAATCTTGCGGGAAGGCATGCATGCCTTTAAGTTCCTCAAGTAAAGCAGGGCCACTATAGGCAAGAAAAATTTTTCCCGAAGCACCAATGTAGAGTGGAAAACGATGTCCGATATTGGCCACTCGGCGAACGGCCTGCGTTCCTTCGACGGCTTGGACGCGAAGTCTTTCTGCTCCGTCTCGAATGTAAAGACTAATCGTCTCTCCAAGTAGATTCCGCAGTTCGGTCATTAATGGCAATAAAATAACCGATAAATCTTCTGAATGGTGAACATGGGAGGCCAATTGTAATATGCTCCAGCCTAGTTGATACATGTCGGAATGTGTATCACGCCGCATAAAACCGCGACTTTCTAACGATGACAGTAGACGATGGACCGTACTTTTATGAAGGCAGACGCGTCTTGCAATCTCCGTTAAACCGAGTTTGTTTTCGTCAGATTCGGTAAAGCAAAGTAAGATATCCAGTGATCGTTCAACGGCACGTACGGTATTGGTGCGTTCCATAACTCATCTCTCTTTGTGTTTCGCCTGATAAAACACGATATTGGCGATAGTGTACCACAATGGGCTCTAGTCAGCATACATTGGTGCAGGAGGTGCGCCTACTATGGAAGACACATCGAAGTTTGTAAAGCAATGGTTTTCGCAACGCAGCGCCCGGTGGCTGCCTGGACATGGCACGATGATGGATGAAGAAGCTTTACTCAGGCAAACGATGAACAGACGACGTGCTGCAATCGATCGCAAGGTGATTACGGACGTACAAATTACAGGCAGTCGGAACCTTGATGATGAGCAATCGATGATGGAGATTGACGTGATTGAGTATATCCGGTTTTTGTATGAAATCGGCGGTTCGATAGAACATGAAGAACGTTTTATTCCTCATGTATTGACTTGGAAACGAGGGGAAGCTGAGCCGATTGATCATCAACAACTGAATGAAGCGGTACATGAAGGTACTGAATTGATCAACTTCGATAATGATGCCGTATTCACGAACAGGGACTATCGATTCCTATATGACCGTGTCCTTGCTATCAAATATGCGGAACGATGGTGGAATGAACGCAATCGTGAATATATCAATATGGGCGTAGATTGCACAAATTACGTGTCGCAGGTATTGCATGCAGGAGGATTTCCCTTTACAGGGGGTATGCCAAAACGTGCAGCAGGCTGGTGGTACCAGTTTGGTTCGAAGCCTGATTGGAGTTTTTCGTGGTCGGTCGCGCATGCCCTAGCTCTTTTGATGATAAATCACCCGGAGACATTTCATGCACAAATTGTTGATCGACCGGAGAACTTGAACATTGGCGATATGATTTCCTATGATTGGAAGGGAACGGGACGATATACGCATAGTACAATCGTAACGGGCATGGATGCCAATGGATACCCACTCGTGAATGCGCATACGGTTGACAGTCATAAACGATTTTTCTCATATGAAGACAGTTACGCATTCACCCCATCAACACAGTACCTTTTTACCCATTTTGCGGACTAAAAGCGGCACTCATTGCGGTTGTCTGCCGTGTCATGTATAGTAGGCACGGAGGATTGAGAGCTATGCATATTGTCATGTTTGAACCGTTAATTCCGCCGAATACGGGCAATGTTGCAAGAACCTGCGCGGCAACGGGAACCGTGTTGCATCTGGTACAACCGTTAGGATTCCAGATCGATGACAGATCTTTAAAACGTGCTGGATTGGACTACTGGCATTTAGTGGATGTTCGTTTGCATGATACGCTGCAAGAAGTTATTGAAGAAGCAGAAGCAAACGGGGCCAATATTTACTTTTTCACCAAGTTGGGAAAGAAAACGTATAGCGATGTACGCTATGAAGCTTCCGATTATCTTGTCTTTGGCAAGGAAACGACTGGATTGCCAGACTATATCCATGCTATGTACCCCGATAAAGGGTTGCGGCTTCCTATGGGCCCGCAAATGAGATCCCTTAACCTCTCTAATACGGTTGCTATTGCGTTGTATGAGGCGTTGCGGCAACTTAGCTTTCCTGGCTTGGGTTAAGGGATGGGGTGAAACCACGCAGGATCCACTGCTCCAGATCGGGTGCAAGAATCGAAAGATCCATGTTGGGATCAGTAAATAAATGGTGTAATGCTGCCATACTAATTGATCCAAAGATGGACCATGCCCCGGTCTGGGGATCGCCCGGCAAAAAGTCTCCTGATTGTATCCCTGCTTGTACGATACCTTGAATGGCGTTCACATAGTGAACCAGCATGCGTCGAAACTCATGTTGCCGACTGTCATCTCCCCATGCTTCTCGCAGCAAAATGATACATAAATCACGATATTCTCCAAAAAAATTTAACTGTTCCTTTATGATCGTTTTAATTTGATCGATCGGTGTGTCAGTATGATCGACTTTGGACAATACGCTCTCTCTAAGCAATTCCGTACCTTCAGTAACGAGAAAAAGAAAAAGCTCTTCTTTACTTTTGAAGTGATAATAAATGGTGCCCTTAGCTACATTGGCACGCGATGCAATTTCATCCATGGTCGCTTTTTCAAAACCTCGTAGGGAAAATACGTCGATAGCGGCCTGAAAGATTAGACGCGTTTTTAAAGAAGCCACCCTGTTCACATCCTCGTATAATGATCGTTTAAAAAACAGCAACCCGCGCGCAACCCGTGCATAAGCATAATAGCACATCCCTCGAGATGGAATCGCTAGTCCGTGTGTCAAAGGGGGTAAATGGCATGGGAATACTTGACCGTCTGGCTGCATACCGGGCACAAGAAGAGGAACTTTTGTGGGAAGGAACCATGGCTGATTACATTGAACTTGTGAAAAAACAGCCTCGTATCGCTGAAACTGCACATTCACGTATCTATCACATGATTGCCCGGGCAGGTATCGATGAAGGGGAAAATGGAAGAAAACAGTATCGTTTTTTTGCTGACGAGTTATTCGGCCTTGATCAGCCTTTGGAACGATTGATCGAGGAATATTTTCATTCGGCAGCAAAACGACTTGACGTACGAAAACGCATTTTACTTCTGATGGGGCCTGTCAGCGGTGGAAAGTCAACCATCGTCACGTTGCTAAAGAAAGGCCTTGAACGATATTCGAGGACATCTGTTGGTGCTTTGTATGGTATTAAAGGTTGTCCCATGCATGAGGAACCGCTACATCTTATTCCCGAACCGATGCGAAGAGATGTTGAAGAGGAACTTGGTGTACGCATCGAAGGGAGCCTTTGTCCGTCATGCCGTGTGAGATTACAAGCAGAGTACGGAGGCACGATTGAAAACGTCTTGGTGGAACGTGTCTTATTGTCTGAAGAAGAGCGGGTGGGCATCGGTACTTTTAGCCCATCGGATCCGAAAAGCCAGGACATTGCAGATCTGACAGGCAGCATCGATTTTTCCACGATCGCTGAGTATGGGTCAGAGAGCGACCCACGAGCGTACCGTTTTGATGGTGAACTGAATAAGGCTAATCGGGGTCTGATGGAATTTCAAGAAATGTTAAAGTCCGACGAAAAATTCCTCTGGCATCTTCTTTCATTGTCGCAAGAGGGAAACTTTAAAGCCGGACGGTTTGCGCTTATCTCAGCCGATGAAATGATTGTGGCCCATACTAATGAAACAGAGTATCGCACTTTTGTTAACAACAAACGTAATGAAGCGTTGCAATCGCGCATGATCGTCATGCCAGTGCCGTATAACTTAAGTGCGAGTGAAGAAGTGAAGATTTACAATAAACTCGTTTCGCAAAGCGATTTGCGTGATGTTCATATAGCGCCACATGCTCTCTGGACAGCTGCCATTTTTACGATTTTGAGTCGGCTAAAAGAATCCAAGAAACAGGGCATGGATTTGCTAAAAAAGCTGTACTTGTATGATGGGAAAACGGTCGAAGGTTTCAAGGAAAGCGATGTAAAGGAACTACGCAACGAAGCTGTCGATGAAGGCATGAGCGGTATCGATCCACGATATGTGATCAATCGAATCTCAAGCGCGCTTATTCGGCGTGACACGTCATGTATCAATTCGCTTGACGTGTTGCGTGCCATTAAAGACGGACTGGACCAACATGCATCGATTAGTAAGGAAGATCGAGAACGAATGTTGAACTTTGTTGCCATTGCTCGCAAAGAGTATGATGAATTGGCCAAAAAGGAAGTTCAAAAGGCGTTCGTGTATTCTTATGAGGAATCGGCTAAAACGTTGCTCGAGAATTATTTGAATAATGTGGAGGCTTATTGCAACTGGCAAAAGTTGCGAGACCCTATCACAGGTGAGGAACTGGATCCGGATGAGAAATTGATGCGCTCGATCGAAGAACAAATTGGGATTTCGGACAACGCGAAAAAAGCGTTTCGTGAGGAAATTCTAATTCGCATATCAACATTTTCCAGACGTGGCAAGAGGTTTGAGTATCATTCGCACGAGAGATTACGTGAAGCTATCGAAAAAAAGCTATTTGCGGATTTGAAAGATGTCGTAAAGATTACTACGTCGGCTAAAACTCCTGATGGGACTCAGCTAAAAAAGATTAATGAAGTCAGCAAAAGATTAATGGACGAATTTGGGTATTGTCCCGTGTGTGCCAATGAACTATTGCAGTACACTGGCAGCTTGTTGAATCGATGATTGTCATGCTTGGGGTGCGCAACGCGCACCCCACCTTTAACACAGTGCATGTGGTGATGATAGGGGATGTTTACCGTGGGCGATACTTCCTTTTTTATTAGTAAGGATGATTGGAGCCTGCATCGAAAAGGAGAGCAAGATCAGGCTCGTCATCAGGAAAAGGTAAGGGAGGCCATCCGCAAAAATCTTGCTGATCTGATTAGCGAGGAAGGTATTATTATGACGGATGGCCGACAGGTCGTTAAAATTCCAATTCGGTCGTTAGATGAATTTCATTTTCGGTACAATTTCAACAAAAGTCAGCAAACTGGTCAAGGTGATGGTGATTCTGCGATAGGAGATGTGATCGCTAAGGATGGTTCTGGGGAAAAGGGAGCAGGGCACGACTCAGGCGCCGGAGATCAAGCTGGGGCTGATTACTATGAGGCTGAAGTGTCGGTCGATGAGATTCAGGAGTTGCTATTCGCTGATTTGCAATTGCCAAATTTAGTACAGAAATCCCCAGAGGACGTGATAGTTGAAGATATTGCGTTCAAAGACGTGCGTAAAAAGGGTTTGCAAAGCAACATCGATAAAAAACGTACAATCCTGGAAAATGTATTGAGAAATGCGCGTGCTGGCAAACCTGGGTTGCATGACATCGCACTTGATGATCTTCGCTTTAAGACGTGGGAAGATGTCGAAAGGCCACATTCTCAAGCTGTCGTTTTGGCGATGATGGATACGTCGGGTTCCATGGGGACTTTTGAAAAATATGTAGCACGAACGTTTTTCTTTTGGATGGTGCGGTTCTTGCGTACTAAGTATCAAACGGTTGACATTCAGTTTATCGCGCATCACACAGAGGCAAAGGTTGTCACCGAGCAAGAATTCTTCACGAAAGGTGAAAGTGGCGGTACGATCTGTTCATCAGCCTATAAGCTCGCTCTTGATCTTATCGAAACGAAGTATTCACCCGATCGCTACAACATCTACCCGGTGCATTTTTCCGACGGAGACAATCTTACATCGGATAACGACAAATGTGTGCAGTTGGTTCACAAATTGATGGATGTGTCTAATCTATTTGGCTATGGAGAGGTCAATCAGTATAACCGGGCAAGCACGTTGATGAGTGCCTATCGTCATATTCACAGCCCTTTATTCCGACATGCCATTATTCGCGAAAAGGCAGACATTTATCGTTCACTGCATACGTTTTTTGGTCCTTCACAAAGTGTCTCAGGAGGTGCGTTATGACTTCCGCAGAGTTGCTTGAACTTGAACAGGCAATTGATCGCATGGTTGAGTTGGCACGGGGATACGGCCTTGATTTTTACGATATGCGTTTTGAAGTTGTTCCCGCCGATGTACTTTATACGTTCGGCGCCTACCAAGGAATGCCTACCAGATACTCACATTGGACATTCGGAAAATTTTACTATCGAATGAAAGTTGACTATGATTTGGGGCTTAGTCGAATTTATGAGCTCGTGATTAACTCCGATCCGTGTTACGCTTTTTTGTTAGATAACAACTCGCTTGTGGAAAATAAGATGGTGTGCGCCCATGTGCTTGCTCATTGCGACTTCTTTAAGAATAATGCGATGTTCAAACACACCCCTCGTAACATGGTCGACAGCATGGCTGCAAGTGCAGAACGTTTTCGTGCGTATGAAATGCAGTATGGAAAAGTTGCCGTCGAGGAATTCCTTGACTCGGTTCTTGCAATCCAGGAGCACATCGATCCGTCGGAAACGGCACGTCAGCAGCGCTTGATACGGCCATCTGATGGCGATCGAAACGAGGCAAGCAAAGATAATCGTAGACTGAGCCCTTACGATGACCTATTTTCCTTAGATGAGCGGTTATCCACACAGCAACGGAAAGAAAAGCCAAGGGATATAGTACACCCGCAAAAAGATCTCTTGTTGTTTCTTGTGCACAACAGCAAGACACTCACGGATTGGCAACGAGATGTTCTAACCGTCTTACGGGAGGAAATGTTGTATTTTTGGCCGCAAATTGAGACAAAGGTGATGAATGAAGGCTGGGCTACGTATTGGCACCAGCGCATCATGCGCGAACTTGATTTGACAGGAGCTGAGGCCATTGATTTTGCTAGAACCAATGCGGGAGTTACCGCACCATCACGAATGCACATCAATCCTTATTTGCTTGGCGTAAAGATCTGGGAAGCGATTGAAAAAGAGTATGAAGTGCCAACAGGGGACCGTCGCGACCGATTTCATGTTGAAGGTAATGTAGGTAGGCAACAAATGTTTGAAGTTCGTGAGATGGAATCCGATGCTTCATTTTTGCGCAATTACTTGACGCAAGATTTGATTGAGGAATTGGATCTCTTTCTCTACCAAAAGGTTGGTAACGAATGGAGGATTGTGGAGAAAGACTGGCGAAAAGTACGCGACAAATTATGTGCCAGTCGGACGAACGGCGGTTACCCCGTGCTTTATGTGATGGATGGGGATTATCAGGTGGCGGGAGAATTGTATCTGAAACACGCGTATGAAGGTATGGAACTTGACGTGAAGTATAGCGAAAAGACGTTACCACACGTTTTTAAGTTGTGGGGTCGTCCGGTACACTTAGAGACGGTTTTAGAGGGGCGAAATATACTATTTTCCTACGATGGAAATCGAATTCAACGCAAATTTTTGTGATGGCAAGTAACCACTCGCTACCCGCGAGTGGTTTTTCTTACTTACCAATCCATACGGTCACGAAGTGCTATGCTTATAACGTTTTACATTAAGTTAAAAGCAATGGGTTGAGCAATGCGCCAGAAGCTGGGATGAGACGCTTCAAGGCATCTTGTTGGTGATTTGGACGATCGAACATCACGATGCGAAGCTTTAAGTCGGTGTCAGTCCATTCATGATAAATTGCACGGCAAGTTCAATTTCTTTTTCGTCGTTCCATTCTTTTTCAGGTAGTATATAGCATCTTGTCAAGATATACCCAGCCATGACGGAAACGCTCAGGCGAATAAGCGCAAAAGGAGCTAGATTGATCAATTCGCCACGCTCTTGAAAATGAACTATGATGCGTTCTATGGGCCCTGCGACTTGCGGAAAAATTTGTTCCTTAAATTGCTGCCGAAGTTCCTTATGAAAAGGAATTTCGTGTAAGAGGATTTTGATCACAGGACCGTTTTTCACGACAAAGGCGAGCCGGTTGCGCAAAACCGCCCGTAAAAAATCAGGGAAACTGTCATAGCTTTCTTCGAGTAACTGATAAAAGTCGCGCAATACAAACGGAGCAACGAACTTCGCCATGACCGGCGTGACGATCGACAGAAATAGTTTCTTTTTTGTTTTGTAATGACGAAAAATCGTCCCTTCTGCGACATCCGCTCGCTTTGCTATTTCACTCGTGGATGTCGCAGAATAACCCTTTTGTGCAAAGATCTCAACAGCGGCTTGGACAATTCGAATTTGTTTTTCGGTCATTTTCTCATCTTCATCAGGCATATTGGCCACCTACACTTTGCGGTACTTTCGTAATGTGAAGACATTTAACACGATAAATACGAGGGATAAAGCGAGCAAGAAAAGAAGATCCAATCCTATGACATCTATGCCTTTGCCCCGTATCATCACGTTTCGCATTGCCTCAGCGCCATAGTACAGGGGCATAAGGTAACTGAGCCAGCGTAACCAGGGAGCCATCGTGGCGATGTTGAAAAGGCCTGAGAAAAAGATCTGTGGGACCACGACAATAGGGATAAATTGCATGATTTGAAATTCGGAATTGGCAAAGGACGAAATAAAGATGCCGAAAGTCAATGCGCTCATGGAAAGCAGTAATGTCACAATCAATAACGTAAATAGTGACCCTGTCATCATCATACCAAGGATATCAACTGAAAACCAAGCAATTAAAAATGCCTGAACGATCGTGAAGGCGCCGTAGCCAAGTACGTAACCAAGCACAACTTCATAGCGTTTGATGGGTGTTGCAAGCAGACGATCAAGTGTCCCTGTAGTGCGTTCATTTAAAAATGAAATTCCCGCCACTAAAAATACAAAGAAAAAAGCGAAGAATCCGATCAAAACGGGACCGAAGTTATCAAAAGAAGTCATCGAGGCGGATCCGTATAAGTAAGAAACCGTTGGTTGGCTCAATGCCTGACGCGTGATCGCCGGTTGTGTCAGCTTTTGCAGATTCATCAATACAGCTTGGCTAGTCGATGGATTGCTACCTTCGAGTTTGATAGCAAGTTGTCCGTGATGAAAATCAACATAGGCATCGATACTTTGATTTTTCAACGCAGACAATGCACTCGCGGATGATGCATAGGATGACAATGTCACGCTTTCTTTTGCGAGTTGCTGTGACAAGGCAACCGGTACATGAATGAGTCCGATTTTTGGTTTATATGTGCTTCCGTTAAAGACAAGAGAAATGAGTGTCATGACAAAAAGTGGCGCAAGTAACATAAGAGCAAGTGTTCTCTTATCATGAAGAAATTGTCGCCAGATACGAAAGACTAAAGCACGGATTCTCATGCGCGGGCACCTCCGTACGTTAGAAAGGCTTCTTCGATGGTAGATGCGTTCGTTTCCTGCTTTAATTCATCGGGCGATCCCAAAGCAATCAAACTCCCGTTTCGAATCATGGCGAGTCGATCACATTTGTCTGCCTCATCCATAACGTGTGTGGTAATAATGATCGTCGTTCCGTCGGCGCTCATCGTCCGTAGTTCGTTCCAGATGGATACCCGCA
Source organism: Caryophanales bacterium (assembly GCA_027343965.1). Taxonomy (GTDB): domain Bacteria; phylum Bacillota; class Bacilli; order Alicyclobacillales; family SLC66; genus JAKACU01. Next base: position 19,867 of record DAHWJX010000113.1, read on the forward strand.
AGACAGGATCTATGCCGACAGTTGGCTCATCGAGAATAAGAATTTTCGGTTGATGTAACAAAGCGATAGCAAGAGATAAGCGACGCTTCATGCCGCCAGAAAATGACGAGACCAATTTTTTAAGAGAGCCTTGTAGATCGACGAGTGCCATTACTTCTTCCATTCGGCGTCGTTTTGCTTTGCCCGATAAGCCAAAGAGCGAGGCAAAAAAGTCTAGATTCTCTTGCGCCGTCAATTCTTCGTACAGCGCATCGGACTGAGCCATGTAGCCAATATTGGCTAATGCATCACGCCGTGGCAACGTAATGCCGTCCATGTGTACGGAACCACTCGATGCTTCGTCAATGCCTGCTAGCAGTTTAACAAGGGTGGTTTTCCCAGATCCGCTAGGTCCTAACAACCCAAAGATTTCTGATGTTAAGACTTCAAGACTAATATCTTTCAGTATCGTTTTTTTTCCGAATCGGCGCGTAACATGATTGGCTACGATACTTGCCTGTGTAATTTGTTCACGTTGAATTTCAGCGAGAGGCATCCTGTCATCCCCTAAAAGTAAGTAATCACTCACTCATAAAATGACAGATGGGAAAAGCAATGTCAACGTCTATTTGGTGTATAGCAAAGGTGGTTTAATCAGTACAACCGAGCAAACACGTTGATGAGTGCCAATAGGCACATTCATAGAACTGGATCACCATGCGCAGGACAGATATAATCAAATCTATAGCTTACCTATAAGTATATGTATCTGCAGGAGGCATAGAAATAGTGGTTCGTTATTTTATGTTACAAATGCTCATCGTGTTATTTCCCGTCTACATCTATCAAATAACTGGATTTGAACGCATCACTAAAGGAACGCGTAGGCACAAAATTGTCATCGGTTTATTTGCTGGGTGTACCGCATCCTTGGCATTAAGTTTTCCAGTGGTTCTAATGCATGACTTCTTTTTTGATTTGCGCAATGTTCCATTGATCGTCGCAACGTTATACGGTGGGGTTTGGGCGTGGCTCCCGGCCACACTGATTCAACTTGCTGTTCGTACAGTGATTGGTGGACCGACCGCATACATATCGTACATGCTGACGCCTATCATTTCTGCGCTTGTCTTTTTTGTTCGTCAACGGTTTGTTGCTAGTCGTTTAAGCAGAAAATTGACAATTGTATCGGGATTGCTCGCTGTGGCATATATTTCCGTTGTGTATAGCTTTTTTTGGTACATCAAGTTTGGCAAGATCGATGATGAAGGTATTAAGTTTATTATTCTCGCTGGTTTGATTAATCCTGAAATATTCATAGCGATGTAAAGAGGACACCAAAATTGGATGATACAGGAATGTATGAGTTTGGAATGGCTGGGCTTCCGAACCTTTTGTACTGTGAGGCGGCTGTGGGGTCTGGTTTTCACTCCGAAAATTAAA
>DAHWJX010000117.1:0-1900 GCA_027343965.1 Caryophanales bacterium
CATACGGTCGCATGACCATAACAGATGAAGAGAATTGGGCCGATTTTGTAGGGCGCTTCCATTATCAATCTGTACATGTAGATTCTGATGATGACTTTACGGCGATGAACAACACGATCTTATCTCTTGAACAAAAGGGGAATTTGACTGGCAATCGCGTATTTTATCTCGCCATGGCACCGGAATTTTTTGGTGAGGCAGCTTTGCGATTAAAAAAATGCGGACTTCTCGCAGGGTCTGGTTTTAAACGTTTGATTATCGAGAAACCGTTCGGTCACGATCATGCCTCGGCGCAACAACTGAATGACCAATTGCGGCAAGTCTTTGAAGAAGAACAGATCTACCGCATCGATCACTACCTTGGTAAAGAAATGGTACAAAACATCGAAGTATTGCGCTTTGCCAATTCTATTTTCGAACCGATTTGGGACAATCGTTCGATCGCAAATGTACAAATCACATCAAGTGAAACAGTCGGTGTCGAAGATCGCGCAGGTTACTATGAACAATCAGGCGCCCTTCGTGATATGGTGCAAAATCACATTTTGCAAATGGTCATGATGATAGCGATGGAACCACCGAGTCGCTTAAAAACCGAGGCGATTCGTGACGAAAAAGTCAAAGTGCTTCGTTCACTGCGCCGTTACAAACCAGAAGAAGTTCCTGAACATGTCGTTCATGCGCAATACAGTGAGGGTTTCAGTAGCGGCAAAGAGGTACCTGGTTACACAGATGAACCCGGCGTAAATAAGTCATCACAAACAGAGACTTTCATCGCAGCGGAACTTTTCATCGATAATTTTCGCTGGGCGGGCGTCCCCTTTTACATTCGTACAGGCAAGCGCATGGATACTAAAGCGACTGAAATTGTCATTCAGTTTAAAGACATGCCAGAACATCTCTACTTCAATCACAATGGAGGCCTAGGTCCAAACCTGCTCGTGATTCGCGTCAATCCCGTCGAGGGCATGTACCTTCAACTCAATGCCAAACGACCTGGATCTGACGGATCGGTAATCCCTGTTGCGATGGAATTCAGTCAAGAATCTGACGTGACTCCTGAAGCATATGAGCGGTTGTTGCAGGATACGATGCGCGGAGATTCCACGTTTTTCACGCGCTGGGATGAAGTTTCCCTCGCTTGGAAGTTTGTGGACCCTCTGGCGGAGGCATTTAAAAATCAGCAAAATTACCCGATGGAAACTTATGCTGCTGGATCAGCAGGTCCTGAATCCGCCCATGAGCTTCTTGGTAAACGCGGTTTCCAATGGTGGCCTGTATTTGGACAAGAGATGCCTGCGCTCGCCATGGAACACAAGTTTGCCCGTACTGTGGAGGCACGCCGTTCATGAAATATTATGACGTAAGTATGCCAATCCACCCTGCTATGCCTGTCTACAAAAATAAGCCAGAAAAACGACCTAGCTTTGAAGTGACATCGGACTTTACAACAGGCTCATCGCATGAGACGCGCATTCACATCGACGTGCATACAGGAACTCACATCGATGCCCATCTGCACATGATAGAAGGCGGCAGCACGATTGACGCGATTACACTCGATCGCTTAATCGTATCTTGCCGGGTGCTTGATCTAACGAACGTTATCGGTGCGATCCATCAAGGTGATCTCGATGTGCACAACCCTCAAGAAGGGGAATTTCTGCTACTTAAAACAAAAAACTCCTTTGCTAAGGAGTTTGACATGAACTTTGTGTACGTCGCAGAAGATGCCGCATCATGGCTTGCTTCGATCGGTATAAAAGGTGTCGGTATCGATGCACTTGGCATTGAACGTAGCCAATTAAGTCATCCTACGCATAAAGCTTTATTCGCTAAAGATGTCATCATCATTGAAGGTTTGCGCCTTGGGGATGTACCCCAAGGCGAGTACCTCCTT
>DAHWJX010000121.1:0-9233 GCA_027343965.1 Caryophanales bacterium
CATCTCTTTGCGGCTTGGCCACCGTGACTTTTTTGTTTCGATGACGACATCGCGAAAATACGAGCCGATCCACCGAAACCCTTTGCTTATCGCACTCATCCTTCGAGCCCCCACCTCACCCATACTTCGCGACATGCGTTAGCGTGTTTCGCGATGAATGCGGTGACCGTTGCAATGCTTGCAAAACTTCTTGAATTCGACACGATCGGGGTTGTTCTTCTTGTTCTTGATCGACGTGTAATTGCGTTGTTTGCAATCTACACAAGCGAGCGTGATCGTTACGCGCATCAAATACACCTCCCCAAATGAGACGATAACATTAAAACACTCTATCACATGGGTTTAGGAGTGTCAACTCGTGAAACCACGCGTGGTGTGAAACCAGGCGTGTTAACTTCAATCACTACATGAGCCTATCTTCAAGGTACTTTTCCAGTTTGCGTTTCACCCGTTGCAGGGCATTGTCAATCGACTTGACATGTCGGCAAAGATCAACCGCTATCTCTTGATAGGATCGCCCGTCAAGATAAAGCACAAGGACGTTACGCTCCAGTTCACTGAGCAGTTCTGTCATTTTATACTCAATGTCTGAGAATTCTTCCTGGTTAATCATGAGCTCTTCAGGATCGGAAACTTTTGCGCCGCCAATCACGTCCATGAGCGTGCGATCCGAGTCCTCATCATATATAGGCTTGTCCAGTGATATATAGGAGTTTAGCGGAACGTGCTTTTGTCTCGTAGCCGTTTTGATGGCGGTGATAATTTGTCTTGTGATGCACAATTCAGCAAATGCTTTAAATGAGGCTAATTTATCATCTCGAAAATCACGAATGGCTTTATAAAGTCCGATCATACCTTCTTGCACGATATCTTCACGATCGGCGCCGATCAGAAAATAGGAGCGGGCTTTTCCCCGCACAAACGCCTTGTATTTCTGAATGAGAAACTCCAATGCGTCGTCGTCGCCAAACCGCACACGTTCAACCAATTGCTCGTCGGGAATGTCTTCCATGTCGCGGTCCTGTATACGGACCCATAACTCCGTAGCCACCATTTTCCCCCCGAGACTGCGATATTGACTTATGTGAAACTAGTATACATGATTGATTCTTTCATGGTCAATGAGCCAAATCAATAGAATGAAAGGGTTATCATAGCGGTAGATGGCGAATCAGGACTAATAAACCCTCACTGTGCTGGAAAGATCGCCAAGACGTTAGCGAGACGCCGCAGCTTGGGAGAGCGTAGGGGAGCATTAGCCAGCTTTTCCGACGTATCTACCCTATACACGATTCAACTGATGTATTAACCGAATTAACAGGCCTATGGACGTCCAGAAGTCCATAATGAGGTACCAGACACCCTATAAGCCGATAAATCCAGCTTGATTAGCCCAGGATTCTTAAAATCTGGGCGAATAACCGGGATAATCCCACTAAAATCCTAGCAACACCATCTCACGATGGACCTCGAAGACACATATAGGAAAAGGCTACCGCCTACGGCGATAGCCCCTGTCCACTTCAAGATAACTTAGTACCCTCCACGCGAACGTTGTCGCACGACTTCATACAGTAAAACCCCTGTTGCAACACCAGCATTTAGCGAATCCACCTGGCCGTGCATCGGTAATTTAACGAGCATATCACAGCGTTCCGCAGTCAAGCGAGCCAGGCCTTCTCCTTCATTGCCAATCACAAGAACCGTCGGCATGGTGAAATCTGCCTGCCAATGAAAGGTCGGAGCTTTCGCATCGGCGCCCACAAGCCAAAATCCCGCCTCTTTCAAAGCATCGATAGCTTGTGAAAGATTGACCACACGAGCGACTTCGACATGTTCAAGAGCGCCTGCCGAAGCTTTCGCCACCGTTCCCGTCAACGGCACCGCGCGACGTTTCGGGATAATTACACCTGACGCGCCTGCTGCATCAACCGACCTTAGAATCGATCCCAAGTTATGCGGGTCCTCAATGCCGTCAAGCATGACGAGAAGTGCAGGTTTTTTCTTTAACGCAATGGCAATAAGTTCATCAAGTTCCATATATTCTTTAGCTGCAACGTATGCTACAACGCCTTGGTGATTGCCATGTTGTGTAATCTCATCAAGTTTTGCGCGCGGAACAGTCTGCACGACCACAGATTGTTCCTTAGCACGATGAATAATTTCCGAGAAACTCCCACCTGATGCATTGTCTTGCACCAAGAGCTTATTGAGTTCACGCTCACCTTTTAAGGCTTCCATCACCGCGCGCCGGCCAAGAATAAAATCGTTTTGGTCTACTTGAGACGCCGCTGCAACACTAGTGCGACTTTGTGCTCGATCGTCCCGCTTATACGATTCGCGCTTACGCCCGCGGCTATCCCACGTGTCTGTCCGTTTTCTGCTATCGCCGCGCGGTGCCAATCGGCTATCGGATGATCGCACAGCATCACCACGACTTGTCCGATCAAAGCGAGGCTGGCGATCCCCATAGGTACGTGCCCCAAAGCCTGCACGATCGCTACTAGAATCGTCTCGTCTTACGCGATTTGTGCTCGAGGAACGATCGGTACCCGATGGACGTTCTGCGCGTGGCGCACGGTCGCCAAAGCCCCCACGATTCCCAGAGCTTGACCCACGATCGCTACGATCACGATCACTACGCGGTCCGTGGTCACCACCATCGCTACGCGGACCACGTTCTGCACGCTCGCCGCGTGAACCACGTGCACCGTAACCGTCACGACTGCCATACCCATCACGACTGCCACGCTCGTCGCGCGAACCGCCAAAACCTGTCGAACGCGAACTTGTTGCTGATGACCTGCGCCCCATGGGCCTTACCATTTTTCTTACCATGAACACTCTCCTAGGCTTGTTGTGGTACATCTAAAAGCCAACCAATGACTTCCTTCAATCGTGCTTCTTGCTGCGACATATAAAGATACCCAAAGAGCGCCTCAAGTCCTGTGCTCGCCCGATAGTCTGCCACTTTAGCGTTTTTGGGAATCGAACCTGACTTTGCGTTGCGACCTTTACGCACAACGTCGCGTTCACGGTCAGTCAAGCGTTCAATCACAGCATATAACCGATCCGCCTGCGCCTGCGCCCGCACCATGGCAACCGCTCGTGTATGCAGGCGATGCGGTAATCTTTCACCTGCCATCACGAGGCTCGTACGCACTTCCAATTCCCATACAGTATCACCAATATAAGCCAAAGCAAGCGGAGCTAAACGAAACGACTCTTCCTCCGTCATCATCGTTCCCTCCACCAGCGAATACCTTGCGAAGTATCTTCCATACGAATACCAAGTTCTTGCAAATTTTGGCGCAGGGCATCTGCCTTGGCAAAGTTCCTTTGCTTTCTCGCCTCTTCGCGCTCAGTAATCAGTGCTTGAATTGATGCATCGGAGTCATCGCTTTCCTCTTGCAAGAGGCCAAGCAAGGACAACCATTCGGCGAGTTTTTGTTCATACGAGCGAAGACCGAGCATTGAAACCTCACCGTCATGCATGTATTGATTTGCGTCGCGGACCAGATCGAATAGTACACCGATAGCATCGCCCGTGTTCATGTCATCGTCCATAGCGTCAACAAATCGTGTTTGAAACGAATCAAAGTTTAGCCCTTCGCCCGGAGCAAGAAATTCATCTTGTTGCCGCATCCGCAGGTAATCCTGACAAGTATCAACGCGTCTGAGTGCAGACACCATCTGACTCATCACATCATCCGAATAATTGATCGGGCTACGATAATGCGCCGAAAGCAAAAATAAACGTAACGCGCGCGGATCATAGCGCTTGACAAGATCGTGGACAAAGATACTGTTGCCAAGCGACTTAGACATTTTCTCGTTGTTGATATTGATATACCCATTGTGCATAAAATATTTGGCCAACGGTTCTCCAAGCAACGCTTCGCTTTGGGCAATCTCATTTTCATGATGGGGAAATAACAAATCGTGCCCACCGCCATGAATATCGATGTGATCACCGAGATACTTTTGAATCATCGCCGAACATTCGATATGCCAGCCCGGACGCCCCTGTCCCCATGGGCTGTCCCAAGAAGGTTCATCAGGCTTCGCCGCTTTCCACAACGTAAAATCAAGACCATCACGCTTTTTATCCGTTACATCGATGCGACTACCTGCCTGTAGATCCTCTAAGGATTGCCCTGACAACTTCCCATAGTCGCAAAAACGGCGCGTTGCAAAAAGCACGTCCCCATCCGCTTCATAAGCATATCCTGCATCGACTAAACCTACGATAAAGGCGATAATCTCTTGCATGGTGTCGGTCACACGCGGATGCACATCCGCTTTCTCGATGCCAAGCAATTGTGCATCTTGAAAATACGCATCGATATACTGCGATGCGACATCGTGGACTGTGGAATCAAGCTCACCAGCGCGTTTGATCAGCTTATCATCCACATCGGTGAAATTTTGGACAAAGCGCACCGTATACCCGCGATAGCGAAAATATCGACGAACCATATCAAATACAACGAACGCCCGTGCATTGCCAATGTGAAAATAATTATACACAGTTGGCCCACAGGAGTAGATCCGCACAACACCCGGTTGGATTGGGACAAACGGCTCCTTTTGTCCCGTCATGCTGTTATACAGTTGGATAGCCACGCGTGTTGCCCTCCTAGTTTCTAACCTCTGCCAGTTGCGTTTCCAATTGGTTAAGCCTTCGTTCAAGATCTTGGATACGATCTTGCATCAGACTCTGTTGATCTCTTACAGGGTCTGGCAAATTGGTTTGATCTAAGTCATCCACACGCCGTCCATCAAGCACAACCACGCGCGCAGGAATACCTACCACCGTGGAATTACATGGGACCGAACGCAAAACAACAGATCCAGCACCGATCTTTGCGTAATCACCAATCGTTAACGACCCAAGGATCTTGGCGCCCGTAGCAATCAAGACGTGGCTTCCTACCGTAGGGTGGCGCTTCCCCTTCTCCTTGCCTGTACCACCAAGCGTCACACCTTGATAGATCGTCACATAGTCCCCAATCACGGCCGTCTCGCCAATGACCACTCCAGTTCCATGGTCAATGAAAAGACATCGCCCGATCACGGCTCCGGGATGTATCTCGATATTGGTCAAAAAGCGAGCGAACTGTGAAATGACACGAGCCAGTGTAAACCATTTGTGTTTATACAGCGCATGAGCAAGCCGGTACAACCATACTGCGTGTAATCCTGAGTACGTGAGCCATACTTCAAAAGAAGAATGCGCCGCCGGATCCATCTCGCGAATAAAGCGAATATCTTCTTTCATCGAACGCAGCCACTTGAGCATGGTTACCCTCCTCTACCATACGGAAAACCGCCTCCAGCCATCGCCAGAGACGGCGTCAAGCCGCAGTATCACCGATCGATTTGGAATTCATTGTACCGCACTTATTGTAGAAACTCCATAGCCGATTGCACCCGATAAACGACGCGCTCTTGACCAAGCAGCGCGATCGTGCGTGCAAGATCCCGTCCATGAAGTTGCCCTGTTGTCGCCGCGCGTACAGGCATGAACAGATTTTTTCCTTTTATCCCGGTCTGGACTTGAACCCCATGCAAGATTTCTTTCACATCTGGCGCATCAAAAGATGGTGCAGTTTGCACAGCAGCAAGTAAAGCAGCAAGCACCTTTTGCACGTCGCCAGATTCACCACTTGTAAGCAGGGCTTTAGCATCAGGTTCAAACGGTGCATGCAATTGTAAAAGCGTTTGTCCCTCCGTAAGAATCTGACTGAGGTTCGACACTTGATCCTGATATAAAGAGATCAACTCAAGTACAAAGGCATCATCACGTACATAGGGTTGCTCCGTTTCTAACGGTTGTAACAGATCTCGCATCATCGGCAATAAACTTTGTGGGTCGGCTTGCTTTAGATAGTTCCCATTCATCCAATCCAACTTTGCCGAGTCAAAAAATGCTCCGCTTTTGCTAACATGATCCAATGAAAATTGTGCCACCAATTCATCATGGCTTAAAATTTCTTCTTCTGTCGTCGGAGACCACCCAAGTAATCCCAAGAAATTAAACAACGCTTGTGGCAGATACCCTGATGCACGATATTGTTCAATAAATTGAATGATCGATTCATCACGTTTACTGAGTTTCTTGCCATTTGGCCCCAGAATGAGCGATACATGACCAAATAACGGTAAACTCCATCCGAACGCTTCATAGATGAGAATTTGCCGCGGCGTATTGGAAATATGCTCCTCACCACGAATCACGTGTGTTATCTCCATCAGATGATCGTCCACCGTGCAAGCAAAGTTGTACGTTGGAATACCGTTTGACTTGACAATCACAAAGTCCCCACCAACGCCCGCAGATTCAAACGACATCGGCCCTCGAATCAAATCCTCAAACACGATCGTACGATCATCAGGAACACGAAACCGCAACACAGGAAGACGTCCTTCTTGCAGATGGTGTTCCCTTTGTTCTTTCGTGAGATGACGGCACTTACCCGAATAATGAGGCATCTCTCCGTGCGCAAGTGCATGCTCTCGTTCTTGCTGCAACTCATCTTCGCTGCAGAAACACGGATAGACGAAACCTTCTGCTTGTAACTTTGTCACGTGCTCGGTATAGATGTCCAGGCGCTCCGTACAATAATAAGGACCGTATGTGCCGCCTTGAAACGCGCCCTCATCCCATGTGATACCTAGCCAACGCAAGCTGTCCGCAAACTCTTGCGCCGCTGCTTCCACATGACGCCCCAAATCGGTATCTTCAATGCGCAATAAAAAAGTACCTTGATGATGTTTCGCATATAAATAATTGAATAAAGCCGTGCGCGCCCCACCAATATGTAAATGGCCTGTCGGGCTTGGCGCAAATCGTAATCGTACCGTCATCATGTCACCATCCTATTTTTCAAGCAACAAGGCTACCGCTTGACAAGCGATGCCTTCCTCACGACCAACGAAACCCATCTTCTCCATCGTTGTCGCCTTGATACTTACACAGGTGATATCAACCGCTAAAACTTGCGCAATCAAGTGTATCATTTGCGCTTTAAATGGGGCAACCTTCGGCTTTTGTGCCATCAGCATGAGATCAACATTACCCACGCGGTACCCTTTTTGCTCCAATAATATCACCACATGCCTAAGCAATTCGACACTCGAGATGCCTTTATATCGATCATCGGTGTCAGGAAAATGATCGCCAATGTCCCCCAACGCAGCCGCCCCCAATAGAGCGTCCATCAAGGCGTGCAAAAGCACATCCGCATCTGAATGACCAAGTAAGCCCACATCACAGGGAATCTCAATTCCGCCAAGCACCAATTTCCTTCCAGGCACTAAGCTGTGTACATCGAAACCCAGTCCTACTCGCATTTTCTTCCCTCCCACAGCCGCAAATACATAGCATCACCAGGTTCCGTAATCTTGACGTTTAACGCTGACCCACGCACCACATCCACGCGATGACCCAATCGAGCCACTAATGCCGTATCATCAGTACCATGAAAACCTTCACGCATCGCCTGTACGTGCGCAGCCAACAGCCATTCATGCAAAAAAACCTGTGGCGTTTGTACTTGCCACAAAGAGTCGCGAGGCACCGCTTCGGTAATGGCCTCGTCATCCGTTCGTACAAGCGTATCTCGTACGGGGTAGCCCAACGTCGCGGCCCCAGTAATGCGCGCACGCTTTACGACGGCAGCGATATCATCCTTGTCGATAAATGGGCGTGCTGCATCGTGCACAGCAACAAATTTCCGCTTCGCAACCCGAATACCATGAAAGACAGACTCCTGGCGATCACTTCCGCCTGTGACGATTCGACAGCATGATTTTGGGACGCCAGAAGCCTGTAGTATCCGTGCTGTAGCTTCCACGTCGTCCGGATGCACGACGACAATCAGCGAATCAGCACCAAAAACGAGCAATCGCGATAAGGTATAGACAAATAACGGTTGATTCTCTATAGGTATCCACTGTTTTTTCATCTTTGCTTGCATGCGGGTTCCCGAACCTGCAGCCATGATCACAAAATCGATATCAGTATACGATAAAACGTGATCGATAACGCCCCACTCCCCTGAAAAACCGGGCCACAAAAAGTGACCCGGCTCCCTACAGTTTGTCCCACATCATCATGCAAGGACTCGACCTTATAGGCTTATAACGCTCTTTCCAGTGCCTTCGGTTTGGCAAAAATCATCCGACCAGCAGATGTTTGCAAAACACTCGTGACAAGCACGTCAAGACGATGCCCAATGTACTCGCGACCGCCTTCAATCACGATCATCGTCCCATCGTCCAAATAACCAATGCCTTGCCCAAATTCTTTACCGTCTTTAATCACCATGACAACAATCTCTTCACCAGGAAGAACCACAGGTTTTACCGCATTGGCCAAGTCATTGATGTTCAGTACTGTCACACCTTGCAATTCGCATACTTTGTTTAAGTTGAAATCATTGGTGACCACTTTACCATCGATGTTTTTTGCCAGTCGGACGAGTTTGCTGTCCACTTCAGCGATATCTTCAAAGTCAATCTCAAGCACCTGAACCTTGACTTTGAGTTCCTTTTGAATACGATTTAGGATGTCGAGACCGCGGCGGCCACGGTTGCGCTTTAGCACATCAGAGCTGTCTGCGATATGTTGCAATTCTTCCAAGACAAACGTAGGAATGACAATCACACCATCAAGAAAGCCGGTTTGTACAATATCAGCGATACGACCATCGATAATGACGCTTGTATCAAGAATCTTGGCATCCCCTGAGCGTTTCTCAGGAGCCGAAGCGTTATTTTTACCACGCTCACGGTCCCTGCCTCGAGAAAGCACCGCGGGCAAAAAAGAGAAGATCTCTTCACGTCGCGAGAAAAAGATGCGAAACCCAAGATACCCAAGCAAAATCGATGCGAAAAATTGCACATACACCCCGACAACGGGGATGTAGCCAATCGCTGGTGTCAGTAAAAACGCCACAACTAGCCCAACGATAAAACCGATCACACCGGAAACAAGATCAACAAGGGGGGTCTTGATCAACCGGTCTTCCAACCACCGAAACCATAAGACGAATGGGTTCGCCAATAGCGCCGCCAAAAACAGGCCAATCAGGCCGCCGAGCACAGCCGTGGCGATGTTGTCCCATTCGAATAAAGGAATATGGATGATTTCAAGAACCCGTTCACCGAACTTCCATCCCAGCGTAACTCCTACGACCAGAAAAAATACCTGAAAAATGCGTCTTACC
>DAHWJX010000126.1:0-4191 GCA_027343965.1 Caryophanales bacterium
GCTGGCGGCTTTATCGTCGTCGTTGGTTATGCGATGGTTATCCGTATGATGAAAGCGAACTACTTAATGTCGTTCTTCTTTATCGGTTTTGTCGTGGCAGCGTTTACCAACTTTAATCTCGTTGCTTTTGGCGTGGTTGGTGTAGCCATGGCTCTTGTCTACCTGCAATTGAATCCAAAATATCATGTCGCACCATCTGTCGCGATGGCGGGTAATGCAGGTAATGTGGGTCCGGCTAACTATGACATTGATCGTCTTGATGAAGAAGACTGAAAACGGGGAGTGAAACAAGATGGATGCCGATAAAAAACTTACACGACGCGATTTATTTAACGTATTTGTGCGTTCCAATTTGCTTCAGGGATCTTGGAATTTTGAACGCATGCAAGCTCTAGGGTGGAACTTCGGCTTTGTTCCTGTTATTCGAAAGCTTTATACAAAGAAAGAAGATCAAATTGAAGCCTTAAAGCGCCATAATGAATTCTTTAACACCACGCCGTTTATGGCGGCTCCGATTGTTGGTATCGCCGCTGCCATGGAAGAAGAACGAGCCAATGGTAAGGACATCGATGGTCAGTCCATTACTGCGGTCAAAATCGGCCTTATGGGTCCCTTAGCTGGTGTTGGAGACCCGGTGTGGTGGGGAACGCTTCGTCCGCTGTTTGGTGCGCTTGGTGCCACACTTGCGTTGACAGGAAACGTAGTAGGCCCTATTCTGTTCTTTGTCTTATGGAATATTGTCCGTTTGACATTTCGGTGGTACGGTATTGTTATTGGTTATAAGCGTGGGACAAACATCTTGTCAGGCATGGCAGGCAACGCACTCACGAAGTTAACAGAAGGTGCAGCTGTCCTCGGTTTGTTTGTTATGGGAGCTTTAGTTTCCAAGTGGGCTAAAGTGAATATCCCGCTCGTCATTTCACGAACGACCATTCATGGCGTGACCAATACGATCACGGTACAACATGTTTTGGATCAATTGATGCCAGGATTGGCTCCATTGCTGTTAACATTCTTGTGTATTTGGCTGCTCAATCGCCGAGTAAATGCTTTGGTGATTATCCTGGGGTTGTTTATCGTCAGTATCTTGGGGTACTGGGCCGGTATTCTCGGCATGTAATTTATCTATACTTAAGGAGGATTTTTTTATGTCGCAACAAACAGTTCTTGTGCAAAACGCGAGTGGTCTGCATGCTCGCCCAGCATCGACTTTAGTACAATCGGCATCCAAGTATGCAAGTGATGTAACGCTTGAAAGCAAAGGCAAGTCAGTCAATGCTAAGAGTATTCTAGGTGTCATGTCCTTGGCTATAAAAATGGGTGACGAAGTAACGATCGTGACTAAAGGAACGGATGAAGACAAAGCCTTGACAGACATTGTCGCCGCCATTCAATCTGGTTTGGGTGAAACGGTGTAAGTAAAGGGGTGGAAGACGTGGATAAGCAATTGCATGGCATTGCTGCTGCACCTGGTGTTGCTTTAGGAACCAGTGTTTGGTGGCGCCAAGTGGAAGTTGCCGTCGTGCAACGGTCCATCTCCGCCTCGGCTGTCGTAGCCGAGATCGATAGGCTCACACAAGCTGTGAAAAAGGCAGCCGAACAAATTGAGCTGCTCAAAGAGGTTACACAGACGCGTTTAGGTAAAGAGGAAGCTGCCATTTTTGAGGCTCACTTATCGTTTTTGGCTGATCCCACGTATGTAGGAGAAATGGAAAACCGCATTAAAAATGACCTTCAAAATGCAGACTATGTCTGTGCGCAAGTGACTGAAGAGATGGCACTTATGTTATCGAGTTTGCCTGATGAGTACTTACGCGCCCGGTCAGCTGATATTCAGGACGTAGGGCACCGTCTTGTGCTTTTGTTAAGCGGCAAACAAGCTTTTGATCCTTCTTTGGTAAAAAGTGGATCCGTTGTTATTGCAGATGAATTGACACCGTCTGATACGATTCAATTGCCTGACGGTATTGCTGCTATGGTCACCAAACGCGGTAGCAAGACAGGTCATGCTGCCATCATGGCCAGAACGCTTGGCATTCCGATGGTTGTTGGTGTTGGAAATGGTCTTGAGTCTATTTACGATGCTGATGTCCTTATCGTGGATGGATCAGCGGGGCAGATTGTGGTTAATCCAGATGCAAGTGAACAACAAGAAGCCACAAAAGCGATAGCCGATGAGAAAGAGCAAAAGGAACGCGCCATGGCGTTTGCGAACAAACTGGCCATGACAAAAGACGGTCGTAGGATACAGGTCTTTGCAAATATCGGTGGACTTAAAGATGTAAAAAAGGCGCTTGCGCATGGCGCCGAAGGCGTGGGCCTGTTTCGCACCGAATTTCTATATTTGGAAAATACCCATTGGCCAACAGAAGATGAACAGTTTACGGCTTATCGTGAAGTCTTAGAGGCATTCTCAGGAAATCCTGTTGTGATTCGAACGCTCGACATTGGCGGGGATAAAGAGTTGCCTTATACGGACTTTGCTAAAGAAGAGAATCCATTTCTCGGACACCGTGCGATTCGGTTTTGCTTAGCCAACCCCGATATATTTAAGACCCAATTGCGTGCTTTATTACGTGCTAGTGTATATGGCGACTTGTGGATTATGTTCCCCATGATTGAAAATGTAGCTGAAATTCTTGCTGCTAAAGAGCTTCTCAATGAGTGCAGACAAGAATTAGCACAAGAAAATATCACTGTAAAAGATGATATTAAAGTGGGTATTATGGTCGAAATTCCTGCAGCTGCAGTGATGGCTGATATTTTAGCTAAATATGTCGACTTTATGAGTATCGGTACGAATGATTTGACCCAGTATACACTTGCTGCTGATCGTGGCAATGAGCTGGTGGCGCCTCTTTATGATGCCGTTCACCCGGCTGTGCTCCGTCTGATCGCACAGACTTGTAAAGCGGCAAATGAGGCTGGAATTGTCGTGGGTATGTGTGGTGAACTTGCCGGTGATGTGACGATGACAGAAGTACTCCTTGGCCTCGGCCTTCAAGAGTTATCGATGAGTGCCAGTATGGTGCCTGTTGTCAAGGAACGGTTGAGTTATCTACAGATGCAACCGGCCTTGGAAGTAGCCAAAGCTGTATTGAAGTTAGAGAATCCTGGTCAGGTCAAAGAATATGCAGCATCGCATATGAGTGGTTCACGTTAACGCTAGTTCTAAAAAGAACACCTTGTCGCAAACGGCAAGGTGTTCTTTTTTGCTTAGGATGTTACTCGCTCCATGCTACAACACGTTGCTGCTCATGGCTTTCTATAGCAAGTTCGATCGTTCTAATCACTCGACGTGCATCAATTGCGCGAACAGGGATTTCACTTTTACCTATAATGGCCTGTACAATACCTTCGTAATATTTTTCGTAACAACCTTGTAATGTCGTAACTTTTCCTGTAAATGTCAGATTGTCGATGGTTGTTTGCAAATGACCATACATGCTTTCATCTTCTACTCCGTAGTACGAAGTGTAAGGAACCTCACCACGACGAAGTGCATTCTCTTGCGGATCAAACCCGAATTTTGTAAAACTACCATTTTCTCCATGAAGCGTAAAGCGCGGACCTGGTTGTCTGACGAGAGAACCACTTTGCAATATGACACGCAACGATCCATAGCCAAGAATCAGATGAAAATAGTCATTCGTCATGGCAGCTGGTCTTTGTGACGTTAGGTCCGCATAGACGGTTTGCGGCGTGCCAAAAAGCTCGATGGCTTGATCAATCAAATGAGATCCCAGATCATAGAGTGTCCCGGACCCTGGTTTGTCCTGTTCTTTCCAACGGTTTTGTACGACATGACGATAGCGATCCATATGGGATTCAAATAAAGCTAGATTGCCAAGCACATGACTATGAAGGATGCCCTTAACGGTAAGAAAATCATTATCGTACCGACGGTTCTGGTAAACGCTCAAAAGTACTTGATGTTGATCGGCTAGGGAGATGAGATCATCTGCTTCGGCCGATGTCACCGTGAAGGGTTTTTCAACAATGACATGTTTGCCATGTTGTATTGCCTCTTTGACATACTCGTAATGTGTAAAAGTTGGCGTGGTAACAATGACCAGATCAATCGTATCATCAGCCAACAGCGTATCATAGGCGTCATAGGTGGTGACGTGAGGATACCGCATAAGTACCTTGTCAGCTTGTGATGTGACGATCGCTTTTAACGTTAGTCCA
>DAHWJX010000137.1:0-60428 GCA_027343965.1 Caryophanales bacterium
AAAGTAACCGGAATCACCCATTTTGGGGCTTTTGTGTTACTGCCCGGAGGAGAAACCGGACTCGTTCACATTTCTGAAATTGCTGATTCCTATGTACGGGACATTAATGAACACCTTAAAGTAAACGATCCCGTCAATGTAAAAGTAATTAATGTTGACAATGGTAAGATTGGTTTATCCATTCGTCAAGCAGTAGATCGTCCCCCTACAGCACCGCGTCCACATCGTGTGCGTAATGCTAACGGTGGTGGCGGTGGTGGACGGCAGACGTTTGAAGATAAGATGAGCCGCTTCATGAAAGATAGTGAGGATCGTCTACAGGCCTTAAAACGCAGTGATTCTAAGCGTGGCGGACGCGGTGGACGAAGAGGCTAAGTAGCATGAACAAGGGAAGCGAGGGGGTACCTTCGCTTTTTTTGTTTGATTCTTTTCGAACATTTATTTAAACCTTGCAAAATAACGTTTTTTGTTACCAAATCCCATGTATAATGAGCACTGTCCTTATTTTTAGGAAAGAAGGTTAGTCTATGCCGCCTCTTCACCCTTGGTGGATGGTTACCGTTTTATTTATTTTTACTTTGATGTGTTTATATGGGCTTGTCCAAAATATTCGCGCACGGCGTAAGTTTCCGTCTGTTCTTCTTTTTCTGGCTTTCTTCGTCTTTGGTTATACGACCTTTTTTATCGTTGCCCCGTGGTAAAAGGCACCGCCAGGGCATTTTCCTGGCGGTTATTACTTTTCTCATTCATAAATTTTCCATCGTGTTTGTTTTACGATACTTGAAATAGACGCGGTTCAGCATTAAAACGGAACGCCTGTCTCTCTCCTTAAATGCCCTTTGCAGCTGGTTTTTTAGCCAGGATGGCATGGCGAGCATCCCCTTGCTACACGTGATACTCCACTATACGCAACTTTCTTCGGTTTGCCCCAGATGCTGCAAAGCAACGCCTGCTTGTGTAAAAAGTTCAAGTGCATAGGGATCCAAACGATAGGGTTCTTCATAGATCACTTTGGTAATACCTGCTTGAATAATTTGTTTTGTGCATTGCAGGCAAGGAAAATGGGTTACATAAATGTGTGCTCCTTCTGTGCTTACGCCAAATTTCGCACATTGTAAAATAGCGTTGCTCTCTGCGTGGATAGTGCGAATGCAGTGACCATCAACCACCTTGCATCCTACATCGTGGCAGTGTACATCGCCTGCTACGCTGCCGTTATAGCCGCTAGCAATCGTTCGCTTTTCCCGCACGATTACAGCACCTACGGCGAGTCGGTCACAGGTGGCCCGTGTCGAAACCATCTTCGCCATATCGATAAAATACGCATCCCAAGGTTTTCTCATGTCGTGTGCCCTTCATCCTTGTTTTACTTCCATTATCCCCGAAATAAAACGCATAAGGCAAGATAAAGAGTCCCAAGTAAAGGGGCGTTTTTTGTCGGTAAATTTCCTTGGACTTCCTTCATGGTTTGACAAACTTCTTAGAATTAGCAGACTACACTATAACTATTCTATGAACGGGTGGTGCCAGTCATGAGTCAAAAGGAAAAAAAAATTCACCAAAAGGTTGGACAGCGACCTGTGATGCACTTGGTACCGGCGATGGAGGGTATCGATGCAAAAGCCATGCCAAAAACGAAACAAGGTGATGGGATTGGGCGAGGTGTTATCGCAAAGCGATTAGCTTACCTAGTTCTCGCGTTTGTTGTTGGTGTGCTTTTAGGACGAGCTGTCTTATTGCAGACGCTGTCTCCGTTTGCTCTCGCCGCTTTTGCTGTAGCTATAATGATGCGAAAGGGCACGTCACTATGGTTAGGTACAGGTTTGGTGTTGGGCGCTTTTACAGCAGAGCGTATAGGGGCTAATCCGGTCCTGCTACTGACGATGTTGTTCTCTTTTCAAGTCATTACCGCATTATGGCGACGTTTTGACTCACTCGACCTACACGTCATCCCGTTTATCGTTTTTGTCGTTGATGCTGGATTTCGGGTCGGTTTTCTTGTGCCAACCTCTGGGTTTAGTTTATATACGTTTGGGATGTCTCTTATCGATGGCGTTTTAGCATTCCTTCTTACACTCATGTTCTTGCAAATGCCTTCTTTACTATCTACGGTGCGACCTCGTACAAAATTGCGTACCGATGAACTTATTGCTCTTATCATTCTCGCTGCTTCTTTATTAACTGGTTTGCACGGTGTAACAGTACACGGCTTGTCACTGGAAAGCATTTTGGCACGGTACATGGTTGTTATGGTGGCTTCTTTTGGAGGTGCCGGAATTGGTGGGGCAGTCGGTGTTGTTACAGGCGTGATCCTTGCCTTGGGTGCACCCAATTTACAAGCGGTCATTGGTATGCTTGGCTTTTCAGGCGTCTTAGCAGGTATGATCAAAGAAGGTAAAAGAATTGTCGTAGGGCTTGGATTCTTGCTTGGTGCAACAGCTTTGTCTTTATACTTGATGCCGGTTAACGGTGCTGTCGATAGTTTAGAAGAATCGGCCGCAGCTATTATTTTATTCTTTCTCACCCCTTCGAAAATTACAAAATTTCTCTCGCAGTATATCCCTGGGACAGAACAGCACGCCTTAACGCAACAAGAACATGCAAGAAAGATTCGTGACCTTATGACAGCGCGTATTTTAGAGGTAGCCAACGTTTTTTCTGAGCTAGCTGTGTCTTTCCATGACACGATGGATCCTCCTGTCAAGGCTACGCATTCTCAAGAGCAAGGTGCCATTGATTTGACGGAACGCGATTTGTGCCAGTTTTGTCGCAAACATGAACGCTGCTTTGGCAGTGATGCCGCTAAAACGTATGAAGCGATGAAACAAACGGTGCAAATGATTCAAATAGACCCTGATATGACAGTCCAGGATACTCCTCGTGATATGTATAGCCGATGCATCAAATTAGACCAGTTATTGCCATCTCTACGGCGATCGATTAATCAAGCGGTACGAGATACGGCCGTCATAGCGCAACTAAAGGATAGTCGGCGGCTTGTTGAAGAACAGCTCGCTGGTGTCGCGGGGATTATGGAGGATCTGGCCGATCAGATTCGACATGAAACTGGTGTTAATCATCAGCATGAAGTTCAAATTTTATCTGCTTTGAGTCGCTTAGGTCTTGAAATTCAGGCAATTGATATCATTTCGCTTGAAGAAGGACAAGTAGAGATTCAGGTTTTCCAAATGGATCCAAGTGGGCATGATGAATGCGGCAAGTTGGTGGCGCCTTTATTGTCGGAGATTCTTGGAGAAACCATTGGCGTACAAAAAGTCGAACGATCTACTGATGGAGCGTATGAACTGGTAACGCTCAGCTCAGCAAAAGTGTATGACGTAAGACACGGGTTTGCCTGTGTGGCAAAAGACGGTTCTGTGCGAAGTGGAGACTCTTTTAGTGCTGTTGACGTCGGTAACGGTCGTTTTGCTATTGCGATTAGCGATGGTATGGGTAATGGGGAAAAGGCAAGTAAGGAGTCAGGTGCTGCTGTTAGTCTGGTACAGCAACTGCTAAAGGCTGGATTTGACGAAAGCGTCACTGTGAAAACGGTTAACTCGGCACTTGTACTGCGATCAACTGAAGAGATGTATGCAACCTTAGACTTGGCCGTGATTGATCTGTATACGTTGCAGGCTGAGTTTCTCAAGGTAGGATCGGTAACGAGTTTTATCAAAGAAGGGCGCAATGTATTTGCCATCCGCGGTGAAAGTGTTCCTATAGGAATTTTAAATGATATTGATGTTCAAGTAAAAACGGCTACGTTAGCTGAAAATGATATTCTTGTGTTTATTTCCGATGGTATTTTAGAAGCCGTTTCCCACATGCAAGATCCCGAAGATTGGGTGAAACGCCAATTGGAACGTTATGATTCGACTGATCCACAAATGATTGCCGACTTTTTACTTGAGGCCGCTGTACGTACAGGTGGTGGTGCTATACCAGACGATATGACCGTCTTTTGTGCGAAAATGATCCGTTACAAACCTCAGTGGGCAACGATTCGTGTGCCAGATATGCCTACGTTACGTAAACGACGGACAGGGAAGCGGGGGGAAAAGCGCCAAACGCGTAAGCTTGTGACTGTCTAATGACAAAGGGAATAACCACCGTTTAAAAGGGGAACACTAACTGTTAACCCTTTTGAGGAGAGTGGTGTATCGATGAGTTCAGAGACCGTACTTCGCCAGATACTTCTCGTCACGGACGGGTGTTCCAATGTAGGCTCCGACCCTATTCGTGCTGCTAAAACGGGACTTTCACGGGGCATTTCCACCAGTGTTATCGGTATTATTGATGACGGTTCTTTAGGTGAGCAGGGTAAACGGGAGGCTTATGAAATTGCCGAGGCCGGTGGCGGCATGTGTCGTATCATATCGGTTGCTGACCTATCGATGACTATGCAAATGGTAACACGGCAAACGATGCAATTAACTTTGCAACAAGTAGTCAACGAAGAGTTACGTAATCTGATCGGTAAACCGACGGATGAACTTGCTCCCGATGTACGTATAAAAGTGGCTGCCATGGTCGATACGATGGCAGAAGAGTCTGATCTGCATATGGCACTCGTGATCGATGTATCGGCCAGCATGGCACCGAAAATGGCTTCTGTCCGTGAAGCGGTTCGGGATATGGAATTTGGACTTAAAGCACGCTCTGGTCGTTGTCATCTCCATGTATTTACATATCCTAGTGCTTATTCGTTGAGCGCCGATGAACATGTCATGGAGGATCGGTCAGGCAGTATAGCGGATATGCTTATGCACATCAGACCAGCAGGCAATACGCCTACTGGACCAGCTCTTTTAGCCGCGATCGATCGTCTTCTTCCATCATTCAATGACCGAGGTAAAGAAGATGCAAGGAAGCATATGAGGGATTACGTTGTTTGACCCATTATGGGAGAAAAAAACTCCCGTTTTGTCGCCCGGAACGGTTATCCAAGGAAAATGGAAGCATCAGACCTATCGTATCGTGCGTTTGTTAGGGCAAGGGGCAAATGGCAGTGTGTACCTCGTCTGGCGAGACCAAGTGCAGGCTGCCTTAAAGATCGGGCCGGATACCACGGCGCTTGCTTTAGAGTACACGCATCTGGAGAATCTCGCGAAAGACCCCTCAAGTACACGTAAATTGGGTCCTGCAGCACTTGAACTTGACGACATGACGTTTCAGGGTGTTAGTTGGTCGGTTCTGGTTATGGAATATATCGATGGAATTCCTGTCGATCAATTTATTCAAGCAAAAGGCACTCATTGGGTTCCAGTATGTTTGCTAAAAATAGCACGAATGATGGAGCTTCTGCACGCCAAAGGCTATAGTTTTTGCGACCTTAAGCCTGCCAATATTTTATTTGACGCACAAACTGCGCAAGCACGGTTTGTGGATTTTGGGGGCATCACTCGTCATACTCAGGCTGTTAAGGAGTTTACAGAAGCCTATGATCGAGCATGGTGGGGGCGGGGTTCGCGCAAAGCTGATATGTACTATGACGTATTTGCGCTTGGTATGCTTGGCGTGCAATTCGTTGCGCCCATTTCTCGAAAAACTATAGAATATCTTTCGACGAAAACTCCGATAGAACGTGATTTTTGGTTGGATGAACATCTTCGCACGCATCGACAGGCAGATATGGTGGTGCCCATCTTGATGAAAATGACCGTGAGAACACCATCTATGAACAGTGAGGCAGTAATTGCTGATATGACCGACTTGTTAGAAAAACGGGGGAATCTATTGGTGGAAAAGGAGATAACCCTATCTACGAAAAAAACATGGCGTCGTTTTGACGTTACAGATTGGTGGTTACTTGCTTCGGTTTTAACTTTCGTCAGCATTCTGTTCATCCTCTTGTGGATTGGTCGATCTTGATTCTATCAGGTACAATAGAATCTAGGCGCGGTACACCGCGCACGTGACTCAACTGGGAGGATCCGACTTGAAGGAGGAGGAGATTCTTCTTCTTTGTATGCGGGCCGGGGCGCTATTGCTGCAGTACGGCGGAGAGACATCGCGGGTGGAGCAGACAATTCGGCATCTGGCGATCGGGGCAGGTATGGATGCGCACCAAATACAAAGTTTCGTAACGCCTACAGGCATCTTTGTTTCTATGTCAACACCAAATGGCAGCATCACCAAACTTCATCGCATGGTAGGTCAGACAACTTTGAATTTGGATAAGGTGAGTGCGGTTAATGACCTGTCACGCCGCTTTGAGCGACAACAATGCAGCATTGACGACGCTCTACAGGAACTCGATCGAATCGAAAAGGCAGCACCTTTGTATTCAGCGTGGATATGTCGGTTAGCGGCGTTTGTCTCTAGTGGGAGTTTTACGCTGTTTTTTGGTGGACATGGCCTTGATTTTATCTCAGGTGGCGTCGCCGGATTACTTTCGGAACTTGTGATGGAATGGTTGGCTGATTATGTACCTGGGTTTTTGGCTGTACTTCTTGCCTCTTTAGCCGCGTCTCTTCTCGCAGCTGTCATCAGCGTGGTGACGAAGTCGACGACAGAAGGTGCTATTGTGATTGGTGCTGTTATTCCCTTGCTTCCAGGTATGTCTGTCACGAATTCCATCCGTGATTTACTTGCAGGGGACTTGCTCTCAGGTGTAGCTCGAGGCGCAGAGGCATTATTTATTTCGGGGGCTATTGCAGTAGCAGTTGCCTTGGCTCTTGATTTGAGTGCGCATTTTTATTGAATGATAAGGGGGCGCCAGCTTGATTACGATTACGTTGTTAAGCATTGTAGCTACCGTTTCCTTTTCGATCTTATATCAAATTCCGAAGAAAGCCATTATCCCAGTTGGGATCCTTGGCATGGTCTCTTGGCTGTTTTATGCAGCAGCTATGCATTACGGCACCAATCCTGTTGTGGCCAGTTTTGTAGCAAGTATTGTGGTGTCTCTGTTAAGCGAGGCTTTTGCCAGAACGTTGCGGATGCCTGTGGTCATTTTTGCCGTGCCTGGCATTGTTGTGCTTTTGCCGGGGATGACTGCGTATGCCGCTATGAAGGCGTTTGTTGTCCATCAATACTTAGTTGGAATCTCCATGGGGACAGAAACCGCTCTGGTTGCCGGGGCGCTTGCTTCAGGTATCGCGATTTCGGGAGTTCTGGCTAAGTCGATTTGGAGGAAGGGTTATGACATTTCCTCAATCCACAAATGATTACCTCATCGCTGAATTTTCCTCTGCTTTACAAGACTCGTCCACGATTATCGCTGCTGTTAGTGGGGGCGCTGATTCGATGGCGATGTTGCATTGGTTACAGGAATTGCGACAAACTATTCCGTTTTTATTAGTCGCGTGTCATGTTCACCACGGCATTCGTGGACCAAGCGCTGATCGCGATGCTGCTATCGTAGAACAATTTTCGCTTCGCTATAGGATAGATTTTGAACTTGTTTATGTGAACGTTTTGCAAGAGCGGGAACTTTATAAAGAATCGGTGGAGACTACAGCTCGTCGTTTGCGCTACGCAGCCTTGCAGCGAGTTGCAGATCGCTATGGTACGTGCACGATCACCACGGCTCATCACCGGCAGGATCAAATCGAGACTGTCCTCTTTCACCTCCTTCGTGGAACAGGAGTTTCTGGACTGCGCGGTATGCCGCAAAAACGTTCTCTGGGTAGGCATCAACTTTTGCGCCCGTTTCTCTCGCTCTCAAGGCAGGATTTGCGCGAATATGTCACTGCGCTCGATATCCCATTTGCTGAGGATGAAACCAATCAAGATAAGGCGTATAGCAGGAATCGCATTCGTCATGAACTTTTGCCGTATCTTCGAGAAAATTATAATCCTCAGGTAGATGAAGCCATTTTGCGCCTTATCGAAGTTAGTGCACAGGAAGATGATTATTTGCAAGATGTGGCAAGGACTTTTATAGAGCAAAATGTCACGTTGGAAAAAGAATCGGTGACATGTTCTCTTTCGTCATTTTCTGATCTTGCTCGCGCTTTACAACGCCGCTGTATTAAATTACTATTAGAGTACCTTGAGCCATCTGTTACTTGGCGCTTTTCTCAAGTGGAAGACATTCGATTGCTTGCCTCAGGGGCAGGAAGTCATCGTCTATCTTGTGGCCATGGGTACGATGTGTCGCGTGAGCATGGAAGATTGCGCATTTCGCGCGTAATTTCTTATCAAGAGTCGATTGTACCGTTTGCACCAGTGACCCTTGATTGGTCATCTTTTTTTTGCCTTTCAAAACTTAGATGGATCGTGCACGCACGGCCGGCTACTTCGCCAAGAAAAATGGTTGCATCGAAGTGGGAAGTGTGGTTTGAACGCCGACAAGGGGATCGTGTTGTTTTACGTACTTTTGCAGTTGGTGATCGTATTGAACCACTGGGCATGCAAGGTAGTAAACGACTGTCTGACGTGTTTATCGATGCGAAGGTGCCAAAGGAAATGAGGTTATGGTACCCTGTTCTCGTGGTCAATGACCAAGTACTTTTCGTTCCCGGCCTTGTGAGAAGCAGGCACCGCTTGCTTTCGGAATTTGACCATGGGCCAGTACAATATGTGTGCATAACGCCGCGAATTTAATCGTATGTTCTGGAGGCAGGGTTTTGAGAAACGATATGGAAGAAGTCTTATTTACCGGCGAGCAGATTTCTCAACGTGTGAAGGAGGTTGCACAGAGCATCGCCGAGGACTATCAAGGGTCGACACCCCTATTAGTAGGCGTTTTAAAAGGGGCGGTTATCTTTTTGGCTGACCTGGTTCGCCATATCGACATTCCTATTGAGTTGGATTTTATTGCGACGTCTAGCTATGGTGCTTCCACGCAGTCATCAGGCGTGGTGAGAATATTGAAAGATCTTGATGTGCCTTTACAAGGCCGTGATGTAGTGATCGTCGAAGATGTTGTTGACAGCGGTTTGACGTTGACGTACTTGCATGACACACTGCTTCGCCGCGGTGCAAAAAGTATTCGCATAGCGACAGCTTTTGATAAGCCAGAGGGACGTAAAGTCCCGATTAAACCGGATTATTGCGGTTTTACAGTACCCAATAAATTCTTGGTTGGATATGGACTGGATTATGCGGAACGCTATCGTCATCTGCCTTATGTGGGAGTTCTCAAACGCAGTATTTATGAAGCTGAGTAGGGACAAGGGACGATCCGTGGCGTGTTTTTTACCAGCGAGTATGATACAATATTGCCGCCTTGACCGAGAGGAGGTAAGGAATTGCCGAAGCGTTTTCACCAGAGCTTAGTATTGTATTTGATTCTCATATTGGTGATCATTGGTGTGTTTCAGTTTGTGCTGTACGGAAATCAACGGCAACCACTTACCTGGAGCCAATTCCATACAGAAATGCTGAACCATGAAGTAAAAAGTGTCAAAGTAACCACGGACGGAACTACATTGCAACTTGATGGCGTACTTACAAATAATACGCCGTTTACCTCTCGGGCGTTATACAGTGATACGCTGGTTAATCAGATCAGTCAATTGCCAGATGTAACGATCAATTCGCCTGCGCGAGAATCGACCTGGCTAACGTTACTCGGTAGCATCGTGCCACTTATTCTTTTGGCTGTGATGTTTTTCTTCTTGTTCAACCAAGGACAAGGCGGCGGCAATCGAGTGATGAACTTTGGCCGAAGTCGAGCGAGACTTTATACTGAAGAGAAAAAACGGGTCACGTTTGAAGATGTTGCAGGAGCAGATGAGGAAAAAGCAGAGCTAATTGAAGTTGTTGAATTTTTAAAAGACCCAAGGCGATTTTCTGCTGTGGGTGCTCGTATTCCGAAAGGTGTTTTATTAGTTGGTCCTCCAGGAACCGGGAAGACGTTATTGGCGCGAGCTGTTGCAGGAGAAGCGGGCGTTCCCTTTTTTAGCATCAGTGGTTCTGACTTTGTTGAGATGTTTGTTGGCGTTGGTGCCTCGCGTGTACGGGATCTGTTCGAAAATGCGAAGAAAAACGCCCCCTGCATTATCTTCATCGATGAAATTGATGCCGTAGGACGCCAACGTGGTGCAGGACTTGGCGGTGGGCATGATGAACGCGAACAAACGTTGAATCAATTGCTCGTTGAGATGGATGGCTTTGGGGTTAATGAGGGCATTATCATCATCGCTGCCACGAATAGGCCTGATATCTTAGACCCTGCTTTGTTACGTCCTGGACGTTTCGACAGGCAGATCACAGTAGATCGTCCCGACGTGCGTGGACGTGAGCAGATCTTGCGCGTGCATGCGAAAAACAAACCGATTTCTAAAGATATTAAGCTTGATATTATTGCCAAGCGCACACCTGGTTTCACGGGCGCCGATCTAGAGAATGTACTTAACGAAGCGGCTTTACTCACAGCACGACGCAACAAAGTGATCATCGATATGGATGAGATTGACGATGCGATCGATCGTGTGATGGCTGGCCCTGAGAAACGTAGCCGTGTCATCAGCGATAAAGAGAAGCGATTGGTTGCTTTTCACGAAAGTGGACATGCGGTTGCAGGTTACTTCTTGGAAAATGGTACGATCGTGCATAAAGTAACAATTATCCCGAGAGGTATGGCAGGCGGGTACACAGTCAGTCTGCCAAAAGAGGACCGCAGCTTCATGACGAAAGAGGATATCCTTGATCGTGTGGTTGAACTCTTGGGTGGTCGCGTTGCCGAAGAGATCGTGCTCGGCGAGATCAGCACGGGTGCGTCAAACGACCTGGAGCGCGTGACTGAGACGGTGCGTCGAATGATTGTAGAATTTGGCATGAGCGATCGTTTGGGGCCGATGCAGTTTGGCCATCGCCAAGGGCAAGTCTTTTTAGGGCGGGATATCGCATCGGAGCCGAACTACAGTGATGCTATCGCCTATGAGATTGATAAGGAAATGCGCGCGATTGTCGACGAATGCTATGAACGTACGCGCAGCCTTCTGACAGAGCGACGTGACAAGCTGGATCTGCTAGCAACGACGCTGCTTGAGAAAGAAACCCTTGATGGGGAACAAGTAAGGCAACTGATGGAATATGGTCGTTTCGTAGAAAAAGCCGATAAAGATGATGGGCCAAAACTCACCATCAATGGACGTGGAACATTCGGCGATGATCCAACCCCCTCGTTGTCTTAAATACTATGAGAAGGTGGGTGCCTCAATGGCACCCACCTTCTTAAAAGAAGAAGGCGAAGAGTGTGCTACTTGTCGTCGATATCGGCAACACGAACATGGTACTCGGCGTATATGACGAACAACAATTGCGGTACCATTGGCGATTGCAAACTGCGCGTGAACGTACGGCGGATGAGTGGTGGATCTACGTCAAATCATTGTTGTCTGATGTATCACTCGATCCCTCCGTCATCGGAGGGATCGCTATATCCAGTGTTGTACCGCCACTGACACCTGTACTGCAACACATGTTCAGCCAGCATTTTGCTTGTCAAGTCTTCGCTGTGACGCCAGAAACGGAGACGGGGATGCCCATAGACTATGATTCGCCTCGTGACGTTGGGGCTGATCGAATCGTCAACGCCGTTGCGGCCGTCAATGAATATGGGGCACCTACCATCATCATCGACTTTGGTACAGCCACAACATTTTGCGTAGTGAATGAAGAGGGTCGATATCAGGGAGGGTTGATTGTTCCTGGTATACAGATTTCGACTCAAGCTCTTTTTGATCGGACGGCAAAATTACCCCGTGTGGAACTCACTCGTCCGCGTACGGTTATTGGACATAATACGGTTGAGGCCATGCAAGCTGGAGCCATCTTTGGGTATGCAGGTCTCGTGGAGGGTGTTGTCACTCGCATCAAGCGAGAACTGCCTCTACGTTATACGGTGGTTGCTACAGGGGGCTTGGCTCATTTACTTGGGGCAGAGACCAAGGCAATCGACGTAGTTGATCCTTACTTGACATTAAAGGGTTTACGTCTCTTGTGGTCAAGGCATCGCAAGGAGGGTTTCCGGATTTGACGAACACAGAAGATCGAATTGTAACAGCCACAGGTTTTTCCGGATCCGTGTTGGCTTACGTATGCTCAACGAAGAACCTCGTCGAGGAATTGCGACGTCGCCATGATTTATGGCCTGTCGTGACAGCGGCGTTGGGTCGAACAGCAACCGTAGGTGCTATTTTGGGGTCGAGTTTAAAACACAGCGAGCATCAAGTAACTATTCAAATTCAAGGTGATGGTCCGATTGGAAAGATGCTCGTCGTAGCTACAGGGGAGCGTACTGTTCGGGGATACGCAGATGAACCTCATATTGAATTGCCGCTTAAGGCAAATGGGAAACTTGACGTGGGGCAAGCAGTTGGGACGGATGGCTCCTTGTCGGTGATTAAAGATATGGGACTGCGTGAACCGTACCGTGGTAGCGTTCCATTAGTTTCTGGAGAACTCGGTGAAGATTTTACGTATTACTTTGCCATATCCGAGCAAACACCATCGGCTGTGTCGGTTGGTGTTCTTGTTGACCGGGATTATTCTGTTAAAAGCGCGGGCGGTCTCATTTTGCAGGTGCTCCCAGGTGCCACAGAACAGATTGTGTCTGACATGGAGACAGCATTACAATCATTGCCCAGTATGACATCGATGCTTGATGCAGGAGAATCGCTCATTGACATTTTACAACGAATATTTGGTTCGGATTACAAAGTTCTTGATGAACATCCAGTTCATTTTGCGTGTACCTGCAGTAAACCACGACTAGCTGGAATTTTAGTATCCTTAGGAAAGGACGAGCTAGTTAGCCTCTTAGAAGACCAGGGCCAAGCAGAACTCATATGCCATTTTTGTGAAGAACATTATCAATTTTCGGGATCTGAGCTGGCAGATTTAATTCAAGGAGTGGACGAAAGAACAGTGGAGGAATCGCTCTAATGGACGTTATTGATAACTTAACTGCGCTGATTGGTCGTACACCGATTGTCAAACTGCGTCGTATGGTAGGCGATTCGTTCGCCGATGTTTTTGTCAAACTGGAATGGATGAATCCAGGCGGTAGCGTCAAAGATCGCATCGCCCTAAAGATGGTGGAGGTTGCGGAAAAAGCGGGGAAACTGCACCCTGGTGATACGATCGTAGAACCTACAAGCGGCAATACGGGCATTGGCCTTGCCCTTGTCGCAGCGGCAAAAGGATATCGTGCCATCCTTGTCATGCCCGATACGATGAGTTCAGAGCGGCGAAGTTTGCTACGCGCGTATGGAGCAGACCTCGTACTGACGCCTGGTGTGCTAGGTATGCGCGGTGCTATTGAAGAGGCTGAACAAATCGTTGCGAATGACCCAGAGCGTTATTTCATGCCACAACAATTTAGTAACCCGGATAATGTACAGGCTCATATCGAGACGACTGGCCCCGAGATCGTTCAGCAGATGGATGGACAAGTAGATGCATTTGTGTCCGCGGTAGGTACAGGGGGAACGCTCACTGGCGTGGGGCACGTTCTTAAGCGAGAGATACCTTCCTGCCGTCTTATTGCTGTAGAACCTACGGATTCACCGGTGCTTTCAGGTGGCAAAGCCGGGCCCCACAAGCTACAAGGCATTGGTGCTGGATTTGTGCCATCCATTCTCGACACGAAGATCATTGATCGAATTATCACGGTGACAGCCGATGACGCGTTTGATACGGCACGGAAGCTGGCCCGGGAAGAAGGGCTCTTATGTGGGATCAGCTCAGGTGCATCCATCTTCGCAGCGCTCACTGTAGCGCGTGAATTGGGTCCCGGGCACAAGGTAGTAACAATCGCTGCATCGAACGGTGAACGATACTTGAGCACCTCCCTTTTTCAGGTAGATTAAAAACATGGTAAGGTAGGAGGGATAGGGTTGCAAGTACGCGAAATTATCGATTTGCATCGGCTTGGGATGGGTATAAAAACGCTTGTCATGGGTATCGTCAATGTGACTCCTGACTCTTTCTCAGATGGTGGTCGATTTTTTGATCACAACAAAGCTATTGCGCATGCTATTTCTTTAGTGGAATCCGGTGCAGATATTCTAGATATCGGTGCGGAATCAACAAGACCTGGCCATCAACCTGTCCTTTTAGAAGAGGAGTGGCAACGCCTCGCTCCGGTGTTGCGTCAATTGCGCAGGGAAGTATCCGTTCCTCTATCGCTTGATTCCTTTAAAGCGGAAGTTGCTCGCCGGGCCGTTGCTGAAGGCGTTGATATCATCAATGATGTGTGGGGCGGTTTGGCGGATGAGAACATGTATGACGTTATTGCGACAACCGGCGTTCCTTATGTCCTCATGCACAACAGTACGTTAGCACCTCCTCAGACAGGTGACATCGTGCCACGTGTGCGTGACGAATTACTGGATTTAGTCGCTAAAGCTGAGTTAAAAGGTGTAAGACGGAATCAGATCATTTTAGATCCAGGTGTAGGATTTGGTAAAACGGTTCAACAAAACCTGCAATTAATTAACGGTGTCGATGTGCTGCGCTCTACGGGTTTTCCTGTCCTTATGGGAACTTCTCGTAAGTCGGTCATTGGACATGTTCTTGGTCTGCCGGTGGACGATCGTTTAGAAGGCACTGCTGCCACTGTCGCGCTCTCAGTCGTTCGTGGTGCTGATATTGTTCGCGTGCACGACGTCAAAGCCATGGCGAGAATCGTTGCCATGTGTGATGCTATGGTGAGATCCTATGTACCTTCATAAAGCGTACGTATCGCTTGGATCCAATCTTGGCGATCGGGTGAAGTACTTACAGCAGGCTGTTTTAGCTATGCATGCAATACGGGAAACGCATGTGGCGATGCTATCGCGTGTCTATGAGACAGATCCAGTAGGCTATACCGATCAACCGCTTTTTTTAAATGCTTGCGCAGCCCTTATCACGTCATTGTCGCCCATACAAATCGTAGACGCGTTGCTTAGCATCGAAGACACATTGGGCCGCATACGAACTTTTCGTAATGGACCGCGAACGATCGATCTGGATCTACTTCTTTACGACGATTACGTGATTGACCTGCGACCTTCGGTTACAGTCCCACACCCGCGGATGCACGAACGTGCTTTTGTGCTGTTGCCTTTATGTGATGTGTCTGCTGATGCAGAGCACCCGAAGCTTCACAAATCAATAGTCGAATTGTATGCAACGGTGACCGGAAAGGAGGGTGTCCGCTGCTACCAGACGCATTTACTAAACGCTTACGAGCCTATCGGAAATTGAAAAATATGACGCAGTATGAATTGGCTTTAACGTTAGGGGTTTCTGTGGCGATCATCGGTGCCCTCGAACGCGGTACACGTGATCCAAGTGAAATGCAGATTCAACAACTGACGGAGGTACTGCAAGTATCTCGTCGAGAATTGGGCTTAGAATATGATACGTCTGCCAAAGAAGCGGGGTGGTTCATGTGAGTCAGATAACAGCATCACGGTCTGTTTTGAAGCCTGTCGAGATAGGCAACGTTACTATCTCGCATCCGGTCATTCTTGCCCCGATGGCAGGTGTTTGCAATCCACCGTTTCGTAAATTGGCCAAACGATTTGGGGCAGGCATGGTGTGTGCTGAAATGGTAAGCGACAAGGCTCTGGTACACAAAAATGAACGGACTAGTCACATGCTCACAATTGTTCCCGATGAACATCCGGTGAGCCTGCAACTTGTTGGTTATGATATCGAAACGATGGTTCAGGCTGCGGAAATGATCACTGATCAGACAAACGCCGATATTATCGATATTAATATGGGTTGCCCGGTACTCAAAATATTCAAAAATGGTTCGGGAGCGGCCCTGGCGCGAGATCCTTCGTATGCGGCAAGCATTGTTGAGGCTGTGGTCAAACGTATCAACCGACCTGTGACCGTCAAATTTCGCAAGGGTTGGGATGAAGGTCATGTCAACGCCGTGGAGGTGGCAAAGGCTGTAGAAAATGCAGGTGCAAAAGCCGTTACCATTCATGGCCGGACGGCAAAACAGTTATATTCTGGGCAGGCCGATTGGTCAATCATTGGCGAAGTGAAGCATGCTGTCTCTATCCCTGTGATTGGCAATGGCGATGTTGTAACTCCAGATGATGCATTGTCGCTTTTGCAACAAACGGGCTGTGATGGTGTGATGATCGGTCGAGGAGCATTAGGTAATCCTTGGATTTTTCGTGAAATTACACATTATCTCATGACAGGTGAACATCTACAGTCCCCTACAGCAAGAGAACGCATCGAAGTTGCCATCGAACATTTGCATTTATTAGTTGAAGATAAAGGAGAGCATATTGGTGTCCGGGAGATGCGAAAGCATGCTGGGTGGTATCTTAAAGGCCTTTCAGGAGCTGCCAATCTGCGCAAAGAAGTAAATGAACAGGAGACACTTTTTTCCATGGAGTCATTGCTTCTAAACATGCTACAAGATGCATAAAGCATACCAGTACCTGTTTGTGGCAAACTACGCAAGCTTTCGCGCTGCGTATAGATCATGCTGGCATACGTTGACAGTACCAGACAGATACCATATAATTACCCAAGATTATCAACCGATACGTTTTAAACGGGCACTGTCGGAGGCAAGCTGACAGTGTTTTGCAGTCACTTGACGCCTCTCGCGTCTATTAGCAAGGAAAGCGTTCAGGAGGAGTGAGCTGTATGTCCGACAAAGAGGTTCTTTTAACCCCTGCGGGACTTAACAAGCTAGAAGAGGAATTAGAGAGCTTAAAATCAGTGAAGCGCCGGGAAGTAGCAGAGCGCATTAAAGTAGCGATTAGTTACGGCGATATCAGCGAAAACTCTGAATACGAAGATGCGAAAAATGAACAAGCTTTCGTTGAAGGACGCATTATCACTCTTGAGAAAATGCTTCGCAATGCGCGCATCATTCACGAAGAAGAAGTGGATACCGGTATGGTGAGTATCGGGTCAACGGTTCGCTTACGTGATGTGGAGTTTAAAGAAGATGTCGAGTTTCATATCGTCGGATCGGCAGAGTCCGATCCATCTGAAAATCGTATCTCCAATGAGTCGCCAGTCGGGCGCGCCTTACTTGGCAAAACTGTGGGCTCGATGGTGGAAGTCACGGTGCCAGCGGGGACGATTCAATACGAAGTGCTAGAAATTAAAAAATAGTGTGATGTCATCGTCGGCTACATACTCGCCGGCGATGTAGTGCATTGAGAGGATGAAAGAAAGATGAGCGCGCAGGATTTTGGCGCAGCCAATGAACAAGATCAAAACCGTTCGGAAGAGACGGGCGATGTAGTTGCTCTTCGTCGGGCTAAGCTTGATGAATGGCGCAATGCTGGCGTTGATCCTTTCGGCATGAAATTTGACGTAACCCATCACGCAGGAGCGGTGCTTCCTGTTACTCGTGATCTATCCAAGGAAGATCTTGAGGCGCAAAATATCTATGTGCATATGGCGGGGCGTCTTATGGCCAAAAGAGTTCATGGCAAAACGGTATTTGGCCATCTGCAAGATGAGACAGGAACTATTCAGATCTATGCTAGGCTTGATGCACTAGGTGACGATAACTTCAAGTTATTTCAACTTCTTGATATTGGGGATATCCTAGGCGTTCAGGGGCATATCTTTAAAACCAACCGTGGTGAAGTAACTATTCATCTGGACGGATTTACCTTACTTAGCAAATCTCTGCGGCCACTGCCGGAAAAATGGCATGGATTAAAAGATGTAGAGACTCGATATCGTCGTCGCTATGTGGATCTTATCGTTAACCCTAATGTTCGCGCAACGTTTATATTACGCAGTAAGATTATCCGATCGATGAGGTATTATTTAGAAGAACAAGGTTTCCTCGAAGTAGAGACACCAACACTGCATACCGTTGCGGGCGGTGCAGCAGCACGTCCATTTTTGACGCATCATAATGCACTAGATATGCCCCTTGTGATGCGCATTGCCTTGGAACTGCACCTGAAGCGCTTGATTGTCGGTGGCCTGGAACGCGTTTACGAGATTGGTCGTGTGTATCGTAATGAGGGGGTGTCGACGAGACACAATCCTGAGTTTACCATGATGGAATTGTATGCGGCGTACATGGATTTTCACGATATGATGAAGCTCACAGAGAATTTGATTGAACAAATTGCGCTTGATGTTCGGCACACCTCGGAAATTTCCTATGGTGAGAACGCTGTTTCGCTAAAGGCGCCGTGGCGACGAGCGCACATGGTTGATATGATCAAAGAAGTTACTGGCGTTGACTTCTTTACCTTAAATACGGTTGAACAAGCTCGTGAAGCTGCCGCGCAACATGGCGTGGTAATTCAACCAATGCATGAGTTTGGGCATATCGTAAATGAATTTTTCGAACAAAAAGTGGAGCACACGATTATTGATCCTACGTTCGTGTATGGTCACCCAGTCGAGATCTCGCCGTTAGCCAAGATGAATAATGATGATCCTCGCTTCACGGATCGTTTTGAATTGTTTATTTTAGGACGTGAATATGCGAACGCCTTTAGTGAACTAAATGACCCAATTGATCAGCGGGAACGTTTTGAAGCGCAACTTCGCGAACGAGAGCAAGGCAATGATGAAGCGCATGAAATGGATGAGGATTTTCTCATGGCACTGGAATATGGAATGCCTCCTACGGGTGGGTTAGGTATCGGTGTTGATCGTTTAGTGATGTTATTGACTGATCAGCCTTCTATCCGTGACGTATTGTTGTTCCCTTTGCTTCGCCCATCTGTGGATTGATCGTCTCTGGCCTAGGGACCAAATCATGGTAGAAATTACATCTCCTTTTATCTGTCTGTTTTGGTCCTAGCCCTTGCGAACAACGTACTTGTTATGTATAATAATAAATGTTCTGCGGAAGTGGCTCAGGGGTAGAGCATCGCCTTGCCAAGGCGAGGGTCGCGGGTTCGAATCCCGTATTCCGCTCCATGTTTTTTTAGGGGCCTATAGCTCAGTTGGTTAGAGCGGCCGGCTCATAACCGGTTGGTCCCAGGTTCGAGTCCTGGTGGGCCCACCAAGACATTTGTGCCCGTAGCTCAGCTGGATAGAGCGCTTGACTACGAATCAAGAGGTCGGGAGTTCGAATCTCTCCGGGCACACCATGTTCATTTGTTTTTATGCGGGCGTAGTTCAATGGTAGAACTTCAGCCTTCCAAGCTGATAGCGTGGGTTCGATTCCCATCGCCCGCTCCATACACAGTAAGGCTTCTCGGGTTATCCGAGGAGCCTTTTTTTTGATGGTTTGGCTACAACTCAGCTACAAATCTATTTTATGGTTATCATTTCGTTGATCTCAACGAAATGATATTCAATCATCTGCCCCCTTGTTTCACATGTGGATTCGCTAGATACACGCTGAAAAGCGGAGTCGGACAAAGACCGCGACACCAAACTGGCCAAGATCATAGAAATGCTGAGAGGTGGTGACGTATGAGTGAGGTAGCTGAAC
Source organism: Caryophanales bacterium (assembly GCA_027343965.1). Taxonomy (GTDB): domain Bacteria; phylum Bacillota; class Bacilli; order Alicyclobacillales; family SLC66; genus JAKACU01. Next base: position 19,346 of record DAHWJX010000137.1, read on the forward strand.
ACGCGCAGACACGAACGCTACATGAAGTGGTGATCACACCGGATCATGTAGAGCGCACAGAATCGGCGGAGTTTCGGGCAAGTAAAGAGCGGTTGCGTGCAGATGGCCACTATGCGTGCTGGGTATGTGGATCCACGGAAAACTTGCAGGTTCATCACTTTGGCATCGAGTGGAGTTTAGCCGGGATCGCTGACTGGAACAAAGTGGCGGCATTTTGTGAGGAGTGGGATCCATACGGATATGGTCGACTGCTTCGTAATCACCCCATTGACAGCGCAGATGACGTGCGCAACATGCTGGTGCTCTGCCAAGAGCATCACACGGGGGTTGATCATGCGGATGGTGGCAGTGGGACAGGAATCCACAGTCTCACATTCCCCGCATGGATCGTGCAGAAGTTGGCACGCACCGGTGCGGATCCGATCCCACAGGTGGGTGAGTCGGTGCAGCAGACGATGGATGCTATTCAGAAATCGGAGGTGGTCACATGACACCACGAGAGTTTATTGACAAGATTGCACAGTCCGCAACGGACTTTTATCATGATCACAAAATCAGTGCAGCGCTGACGATCGCGCAGGGATGCTTTGAGTCCGGCTATGGGAAGTATGCACCAGGCAACAACGTGTTCGGGATTAAGGCCGATGCAAGTTGGCATGGCGCGACTATCACGGCACCCACACAGGAATACGTCAACGGTGCATACGTGACTGTGCAATCCAAGTTCCGCGCCTATGCAACACTCGGTGACTCTTTGATCGATCACGGCAATTTTTTGCTAGATAATCCTCGATACGACAATCTCAAAGGTGCGCCTTGGATACGTGCCGTGGTACTAATCCGCCAGGACGGCTATGCGACCGATCCGACATACAGCCAAACGCTCAAATCCCTCATACAGCAGTGGGGATTGCAGAAATTCGATACGGTCACGAAATACGCTGTGGAGATCCAGTCCTTTGCTGATCGAGACGCGGCCGAACGTGTCGCGAAAGCTGTGGCACTTCTTGGCTATCACTCAACACTTAAAAAACTATAGGGAGTGATCACGATGAACCTACAAACGCAAATCGTGCAAGACGTCATGGGGTTATTATCACTGGTCGTTACTGCTGGGCTGGCCTATTTTACGCCAAAACTGAAAACCTTGATCGAGCATCACACCAACGCGCAGCAGACCAATGTTGCGAATTCTGTGATCAATGGACTTTCGAACATTGCGACAAGTGTTGTGCAAAGTTTTAACCAAACCATAGTAGAAAGCGCGAAGAAGTCGGATGGGTGGACGCCGATGTTTGCGCTGCAGGTGAAACAGGATGCAATCAACGCTGTTAAATCGCAAGGCGCGGCGTTGATTCAACTCGGTAACGGTGTTCTCGGCGATGTGGACAGTCTGGTCAGCAGCCTGGTTGAGCAGGCCGTTGTGAACAGCAAGCCGAGCGTAGCGGCTCCTGTGACGACACATCCTACGCAGAGCGTAGAGCGCTTAAAGTAAATGGCCCTCACTCTCTAACGATGATTTAGTCGGCAGATAAGTCTGTAACGTAAAAAGCCTTAAATCCATCTACAATTGAAGATTAATCAAATTTATCCCGAACCTTCTGAAACGAAGATTCGGGGGCTTTTCTTTGTTAATGAGTAATCACGTATCTGAAATGAACGAGGCATGCAAGCACCCAGCCCCCTGGTTTTCTGTTTGCAGTCAAGGGTCCTGCCTGAAGACCTGTTCATTGTCGGTCCTATCGACTATTCCCTTCTATAGTGTAATGAGATAAAGCCGTTATAATAGAACTTATCATGGATCGTACCCATGCAGCTGCTTAGCAGGTAAGTAGGGGGACATGATTTGAACCGTATAAAAGGATTTTCTATGGTCCTGATAGGGGCAGTTCTTTGGGGTGTATCAGGGACGGCCGCTCAGGTGCTTTTTCAAAATGACGCATTCAGTCCGGCTTGGCTTGTTATGATAAGGATGACATTGGCTGGGTTCTTACTATTGACGGGGTTTTTTTTTCGATCGGGTCCCGTGCCGGTTTTTCGCCTATGGAAGAGTTCACGGTCGGTTATCAAGCTTATACTCTTTTCGATTGTCGGCTTGGCTGGTGTTCAATATTCTTATTTCGCAGCTATTTCCTATGGGAATGCCGCTACAGCTACGATGCTTCAGTATATGGGACCCATTTTTATTACAGGCTATGTTGTGCTTCAACACCGTCGATTGCCAAGTATATTACAAGGAGTTGCCATCGTTCTAGCGCTCTTAGGCGCTTTTTTACTTATCACCGATGGAAACTTCCATAGTTTATCAGTTGCCCCACTGTCTGTGTTTTGGGGATTGATTTCCGCCATAACGGTGGCATTTTATACTTTGTATCCAAAACCATTATTGCAAGAGTACGGATCTGCCATCATCGTCGGGTGGGGAATGCTTATTGGTGGCATCGGTATGTCGTTTTTTACCCCATTGTGGCACTTTACTGGTCACGGCTCTTTGGAAGCTTGGTCGCTTGTGGGCTTTGTTATTATCTTTGGTACCCTGATCGCATTTTATGTCTATATAGCAAGCCTCAACTACATATCTGCATCTGAAGCAAGTCTCCTATCATGTGGTGAACCACTTTCTGCAGCTATCATCGCTGTAGGACTGCTTCATGTGCAAATGGGATTGCCGGCGATACTTGGCGGGTTGTGTATTGTTGTCACCGTCACGATCATGGCAAATAAGCGTTATGTGTAAACGTATCATTTACAAAACCATTACAAAAACATCATGTGTTCTTCATATCCGGTTTGTAAGATCGAATTGTAAACATCGATGAAAATTGAATCAATTGAAATGACTTCAAAAGTTAGTCAACAGGGAGAGAGAATAATGCCGGCGGATTCGGCTATTTTGCGAACGTTTGATGAAAGTGGATTGCAGAAGTTCCATTGGCGCACGATCATGACAACGGGAATGGGCTTTTTTACCGATGCCTATGACCTATTTATTATCGGTACTGTTACAGCCATCCTTACGCCTATCTGGCATTTATCAACGGGTCAATTGGCGCTTCTTAACAGCACATCACTTGCTGCCGCTGCATTGGGAGCACTTTTTTTTGGCAAACTCATGGATCGACTTGGCCGTAAAGCCATGTATGGTACGGAAGTTATCATGCTTGCCATTGGTGCCATATGCTCCGCTTTTGCGCCATCCTTTGTTTGGCTGATCGTATTTCGTTTCTTTGTCGGGCTTGGTATCGGAGGAGATTATCCTACAAGCTCCGTTATTATGAGTGAGTATGCCAATCGTAAAAATCGCGGATTTCTTGTAACGTTAGTGTTTGCCATGCAGGGGCTAGGATTGTTAGCAGGGCCTTTGATTGCCTCCTTACTTTTATCAACCGGTATGTCTCATGATATTGCATGGCGCGTCATGCTCGGTCTCGGAGCTATCCCAGCTGCATCTGTTATTTATTTGAGAAGGACTATGCCGGAAACACCGAGATTTCTTATTACTGTAAAACAGGATGCACAAAAAGCTGCGGAAGTCGTTTCTGGCTTGACAGGTAAACATGTGGAATCCGCTTCGGTAGAAGTGGTTACGAAACAAACACTTTGGAGCCGTAAAAATTTGATTCGGCTTCTTGGTACAGCAGGCAGTTGGTTTCTAATCGATGTTGCCTTCTATGGCAACGGTGTTTCCTCGCAATTGATTTTGAAGGCTTTGTTGCCTAATGCAGCCCTCGTAACGACCACTTTGGTTGCGACGGCAATTTTCTTAGTTGCCGCCTTGCCAGGATATTTTGTCGCGGCAGCTTTTATGGATCGAATTGGTCGCAAGGTGATTCAAAGTGTCGGGTTCGGCGTTATGGCGTTGGCGTATATCTCGTTATTTTTAGTTCCGACCATTGTAAAATTACCCATTTTGTTTCTAATCATCTATGCAGTGAGTTATTTTTTCATCGAGTTTGGGCCCAATACCACCACGTTTCTCGTGCCTACTGAAGTCTTTCCAACAAGCCTACGTGGTACCGCACATGGCATATCGGCAGCGGGTGGCAAGATTGGTGCTTTTCTTGGGGCATTCGTCCTTCCTGGTATCTTAAAGGCATATGGTTTGAGTACGACGATGGGGCTTTTAGCAGGGGTGTCAGCTTTAGGTATCTTACTGACGCTGTTCACGATTCCGGAGATGAAGCAACGTTCTCTAGAAGAAAATGAAACGGTTTTACCACGAGTAGAAGAGCAAAAGCATACTGTAGCCGCCGTGAAATATTCGTAATGAATCGACAGTATTTATCGTGACAAGGATGATTCTGATGCAGACATCTACAAACTTTAGCGGTATGGATCAAATGTTATTGGAATGTCTATCAGCATTATCCGATCGCCAGTGAAGTCGTATTGTCGTTCAGCTGACCAAAGGCGAATGTTGTTCCTGCGAACTCGTCAAGTTGCTCGGCATCCGTCAGAACACACTCTCTCATCACTTGAAAATTTTGCGTGATCAAGATATTGTTTGGTCACGCAAACGACCTTCTGACCAGCGTTGGATTTATTATCGTTTGAACCCCGAAAAACTGCGCTTACTGTCTGGTGTGCTGTCATCTTGGGCGAGGCTTGCTGAAGGTGCCACATACTAGCACACCTCATTTGCGTGGGATAGCCATGCTTGTGTTCGTTTTAGGATCAGATAATTATCTTCTTCGTTTTTGCAATGTTCGATTTGGTCTGCCTTGTCTTTTTAACGTTTGTGTCCATAGTTTGCGTGAAAAAGTACCAAGAGCAAATGGTAAAGCTAACATGGACGTGATGACGAGTACCCCTAGGACAATCGACACTGGATTGAACAGTTGGGCATCTAGAGCAGGTTCGTAGGTGATCGTGTCAGCAGTGTGTGATGCGATGTTTACAAATTGACCATCAGCGGAAAACCTTTTTGCACTGGCCGGAATCCTAGATGTTTCATAACCATTAAAGAAGAGTAGGTTACCGCTGTTATCCGTGCCATCATATTGCCATGGCGCAATGACAGTTTGGCCAATGGTTGCTTTTGTGACCAAGGGATTGCCTGTCTCAAAGGGATTTAGGGATAGGATGGTAGTCATGGTGAAAAACCCAATGATCAAAAATCCGATCAATAGTGAGAGCATGGTTGTTCGGCGCCGCTTTGTGTGTTTGTATTTACTTGTTGTAAATTGTCTCAATTTTTGCTCAGTCCCTTCCTGCTATAAAGACTCGTTATTACGAATCTATGAAAGTGATGCGCAAAAATGTCCATCATCATGATTCTCATGAACATCTTGACATGCATTATGTAAGCGATTACATTTAAAGGGAGATACCGATCTGCCGTTGCTTCGATAAAACTGTTAGTCTACTGGAAAGGATGATCTGTACTTTGCTAAAGGGACTCACCAGAATGGGCTTGGGACAAGTGGGGTCACTACAAGATTTTATTCGTGTGGCTTCTAAACATGGATTTCAGGCTATCGATGTGGACGGCAAAGAGATCCTAGATATGGTGCAAACTATGGGAGTACAGAGTGCACTAGACTTTCTAGCACAGCATGACATGCGCATTGGCTCGTTTGGTCTACCGGTAGAATGGCAACACACAACGGAGCAATTTCAACAGAGCTTGACTGACCTTGCGATATTCGCTGATGCTGCCGCAAAAATTGGGTGCACCGTTTGCTGTACCTACATCTTGCCATCAACCGATTATGATTCGGCATCCTTTATGGTGATTGCAACGTCGCGCTTGCGCACTTGTGCCGAGATTCTTGGTGCTTACGGCATTTCTCTTGGCCTTGAATTTGTCGGACCGCATCATTTACGGACTCAGTGGAAGAACCCATTTATCTGGACCATGGAAGATACACTCACGTGGATTGATGCGATCGATAAGAAAAACGTTGGATTGTTACTCGATGCCTATCATTGGTACACGACAGAATCCACTTTGCAAGATCTTTTGCAACTGCATGCGTCGCAAGTTGTTCATGTTCACGTCAATGACGCACCAAATACTCCGATATCAGCCGTATTGGATAACGATAGGTTGTATCCATTAGAGGGTGTTATTGATCTTGCAGGATTCTTGCGCGCGCTCGATACAATTGGCTACCAAGGGGTCGTCGCCCAGGAAGTTTTACGTTTGACTCCGCCGCAGGAATCCTTAGAAGAATTGCTTACAAATTCGGAGAAGGCCTTTACAGCGATGTTTGAAAAAGCAGGTCTGGCCTAATCAATGTATGAGCTCATATCATAAAAGTGGATGTTTATCGTCCACTTTTATGATATGAGCTATTTCGGAAGGCTTATCATCGGCCTTTTTGTTGAACCTATACGACGCAAGTCTGAAGCCTTAGCCCTGACTACGTTACTTTCAACAGATTATTCAAATGTCACAACTTGTTTTGTCCGGTCTGATTCAAACGCAGCTTCCAGCAATCGCATAACGCGCAATACTTCGTCATCTTTAACGATCTTTTGTGCTTTTCCTTCTAACGTATCAGCAATATTGCGATAGAAATCACGAACGTCCGATGCGATGCGAAAGATGGGTTCCTCCACAATCGAGTCGTCAATGCGCGGAGCCATCGTCTTGGTAAGGCCAGCACCGGCCACAATAGGCACGGCATCATGACCACCTTTAGCCATGAGATGAACGATTTTTCCATTCATACTCCAATTTTCAATCATGGCTGTTCCCGTTGTTCCTGTCACGTACCACAAGGGGAGGTTAATATAGTTTGCCGTGCCAACTTCCATCAGTGCGGTTTTACCGCTTTCAAACGTTACAAAAAGACGAAATCCATCGTCAACTTCGTTATTATGGATGTGTGTAAATTGACAATAAACGTGTGTAACTTTTTCTTTGATCATGATTAAAAGGCGATCGACGAGATGAACGCCCCAGTCAAGCAGCATCCCACCACCAAATTCGCTTTGTTGTCGCCAATCACCAGGAATGCCGCGTGAACCATGAATGCGCTGCTCAATATGAGTGATATTGCCTAAAGCGCCTTCATCGACGAGACGTTTGATCACCAGAAAATCTTCGTCAAAGCGGCGATTTTGATGCACGGTAAATAACTGACCTGTCTTCTGAGCGACATCGTAGATCTCTAGAAGTTCGGCGCTATTCATTGTAACAGGCTTTTCGCTGATGACAGCCTTCCCAGCCTCTAAAGCAGAAATGGCAATTTCTTTATGCACATGATTGGGTGTGGCGATCAGTACAATATGAACCTCTGGGTCATTTAACACGTCTTGTAATTGGTCATAGACATGATAACCCATCTCTTTGGCATAGACTTGGCGATCAGGTTGAATGTCGCAGGCACCGATAATGCGCAAGTCAGCTATGGTACTGATCAATCGTGCGTGTTCACTACCCATGCCACCAAGGCCTACGATGGCCACTCCGAAGGGACGAGAACGCATAACAAACCTTCTTTCTATGAAAATATTTGTTGACAGAATAAGTGTATCATAGATTGACGCATGCAAATGAAACTTGTTTTGGCGTAGTTGGAGGGAAATCATGTTTACGGTACTAAAAAAGTTGTCTTGGTTTTTTCGGCAATATAAGGGTCGCTATGCGATAGCATTGACCTTGCTTGTGTTGTTGAATTTTGTAGAAGTCGCGCCGCCTGCCTTGATCGGCCATGTAATTGATCAAATGAATAGAGGGACTCTAACGTATGCATCGATGCTACAGGTGATTTTTATTTACCTAGTATTGATAGTAATTAGTTATTTATTTGGGTTTATATGGCAGTATCAATTATTTGGAGGAGCTAACATCTTACAAAGAACTTTGCGTTCGAGACTGATGCATCACTTACTTCGTATGACGCCTACTTTTTACGAAAAAAACCGAACAGGCGATCTCATGGCACGCGCTACGAATGATCTTGTCGCCGTCTCCGAAACGGCTGGTTTTGGCATTTTGACCTTGATTGACTCTACAACGTATTCAGCTACGATTCTTGTGACGATGGCAGTTTTGGTCAATTGGAAACTAACCTTACTTTCCTTGCTGCCCATGCCCATCATTTCTTTTGTCATGACGAAGTATGGAAAAAAGGTGCACGAGCGATTTATCTTAGCTCAAAATGCGTTCGGCGTGATGAATAATAAGGTGCTTGAGTCGATCGCAGGTATTCGTGTGTTGCGCGCCTATGTACAAGAACGTGCACAAGAACAACGTTTTGCGGAAACGGCGCATGATGTCTATCAAAAAAATGTGGATGTTGCTAAGATCGATTCCCTTTTTGAACCGACGATTAAAGTGTTGGTCGGATTGATGTACTTAATTGGCATTGGCTACGGTGCATATCTTGTTTTTCAAAGCCAGATCACGTTGGGTGGATTGACGGCGTTTAATGTCTACCTAGGTATGCTCATTTGGCCTATGCTTGCCATCGGCGAGCTGATCAATACCATGCAGCGAGGGAATGCCTCACTTGACAGAGTAACGGAGACATTATCGTATAAGCAAGATGTCGAAGAACCGGTGCACCCTGTCGCGTTAGAAACCCCGGAAGTGATCATGTTTGACAAGCTGACGTTTCGTTATCCATTGTCGGCAAAAGATAATTTGCACGATATTTCACTTACGATTCGACGTGGGGATACGCTTGGTATCGCCGGCCGTGTGGGCAGCGGGAAAACAACGTTGATCAAACAAATTTTGCGAGAATACGAACCACCGAGTACAGGAAAACTCACGATAAATGGGGTGCCGATTGAAGAACTCGCCTTTTCCACCTTACATGGCTGGCTGGGCTATGTGGCTCAAGAGTCGCTGTTATTTTCCCGGACTATTGAGCAAAATGTACGTTTCGGGGTAGCTGATGCATCGGAAGACGATGTGCTGCATGCTTTGTCTATGGCGAGTTTTACAAAAGATTTAGCGATGCTAGACAATGGTTTGCTAACGCTTGTTGGTGAACGCGGTATCTCTCTATCTGGAGGGCAGAAGCAACGGATCGCGTTGGCCAGAGCCTTACTTGTGGATCCGGAAATTCTAGTGCTTGATGACGCGATGTCGGCAGTGGATGCGCGAACGGAAACACATATTATCGAGGCAATTCGGTCATCGCGAAAAGGAAGGACTACGCTCATTGCCACGCATCGCTTGTCTGCGATCAAACATTCGAATTGGATTGTTGTTTTGGATGATGGACGTATTGTTGAGGAAGGTACCCATGAGAATTTGCTCCTGCTTCGGGGTTGGTACTATGACCAGTATGTTCGACAACTCGCGCAGGATGGTCCGACTGATGATGGTCCGTTTGAGATGCAGACAACGGTAAAGGAGCTGAGAACGTGAGTTCGGCAAAACGTCTATTGCATTACGGACTATTTTATAAACGCACGATTTTCTTGGCGTTTGCGATGCTGTTAATCTCTGTGTTAGCAGATTTGACTGGACCTATGATTGCTAAGAATCTGATTGATCAGCATATCGTGGGTATCGCTACGACATGGTACCAAACCAAAGGGCAAGAACCAGATGCGGTCAAATATCAAGGGCGATGGTTTAAACGAGGGACGTATTTTTTACCGCAAGAAAAACTTGGCCATCCTATCACTTTGGTGTCAGCCAATCAAACATTGTATGTACTACCAGGTAGGCTTCCAGCAAACCTATCGGATGAACATGTTTCAGGGCGAACACTTACTTTTTTACATGGAAAACAAAGTGTATCTGTGATGGTGCATAGGTTAACGAACACGCAAATTTTCGCTTTCTATCAGCCGGAAGTACCGAAAATGCTGGTGCTTGCCAGTTTCTATTTTGGACTAATCGTTTTATCGGCTATGTTCACGTATGGCCAACGGTTTTTATTACAGATCTCAGCCAATCGCATTTTGCAGCGGATGCGCACTGATGTATTTGGTCAGATCGCTCGCTTACCTGTCCGTTATTTTGATTCAATACCAGCAGGCAAGATTGTGTCTCGTATCACGAATGACACAGAGGCTATCCGCGAGTTTTATGTGACCATTGCGGCAAATGTGCTATCAAGTTCGGTGACAATGGTAGGTATTTACATTGCCTTATTTCTTCTCAATAGGCAGCTCGCTCTGATTTGTCTCTTGTTGTTGCCGATCTTGGCTTTGTGGGTCGTGCTGTATCGTCACTTCGCCGTTTCGGTCAATCATCGTATTCGCATTCTTTTAAGTGATATTAATGCCATGATTAATGAGACGTTGCAGGGAATTTCAATTATCAGGGCGTTTCATCGCCAAGAGCGTACCATGAAAGAATTCGAGGAATTAAACAACACCTTTTTTACGGAACAGATTCGTCTGCTTAGTGTCAATTCGGCCAGTGGCTGGAACCTCGTTGGTGTTTTGCGAGGCCTGTTTTTCGTCGCTTTCATTGCCTATTTTTCTTTTCGCTATTTTCACCTATCCGGTATGATCCAATTTGGCGTGCTTTATGCGTTTGTGGATTATTTGAATCGCTTGTTTCAACCTGTCGTGCAATTGGTCAATCAACTATCGGGTATCGAGCAAGCCAAGGTTGCGGCCACTCGCATTTTTGAACTGCTCGATGAGCATGGTGAAGATATAGAAGAAGGTGAGCACGCAAGGTATCAAGGCCATGTGCAATTTGATGACGTATATTTTTCGTACGATGGTGAAAACGATGTGTTGCGAGGTATATCCTTTGAAGCGCGTCCGTCGCAAACCGTTGCACTTGTTGGTCATACAGGGTCAGGGAAAAGTTCTGTCATGAATCTTTTATTTCGATTTTATGATCCGCAGTCTGGGGCGATCAGGATCGACGGGGTACAAAGCACATTAATACGACGTCAACATTTGCGACAACATATGGGTATCGTTCTTCAAGACCCGTTTCTGTTTACGGGCACTATCGCTTCAAATGTCAGCCTTGACGATCCTACGATATCGCGTGAGCAAGTTGAAAAAGCACTGCGAGACGTCGGGGCTGATCGGTTATTTGCAAAGTTAGAGTGCGGAATAGACGAACCGGTTTTAGAAAATGGCAGCACTCTGTCGGCGGGTCAACGCCAACTGATTTCTTTTGCGCGGGCCCTCGCATTTGACCCAGCCATTTTGGTGCTTGATGAAGCAACATCGAGTATCGATACGGAGACGGAATCCGTAATTCAACAGGCGCTTGATGTTCTTAAGAAAGGTCGAACGACGTTTGTGATTGCGCATCGTTTATCGACAATTCGCCATGCTGATCTGATATTGGTTCTTGATCATGGTATGATCGTGGAACGAGGTACACATGAACAATTGCTTGCTCAGGGTGGTAAGTACTTTACCATGGTACAATTGCAGTCAGGTACATTATCAGCATAAACATCGGACACAGGTCATGCTACTTCGGGTTCACCAAATTGTCTGGAAAAGATAGAGTAAATCCCGAACTTTGTGGTATGGTAGTAGAAACACATAGATGGGGTGGATTGCATGAGAAAGCATAATTTTAACGCTGGCCCGGCGGCGCTACCGTTAGAAGTATTGAAGACGGCTGCAGATCAACTGGTTGATTTCCATGGCATTGGGATGTCGATCATGGAAGTATCGCATCGGTCATCGGATTATGAAGCGGTGCACAATCAAGCGCAACAACTACTTCGTGAATTATTGAACATTCCTGATAACTATAAGGTGCTTTTTCTTCAGGGTGGAGCATCTTTGCAGTTTGCCATGGTGCCGATGAACTATTTATCGCAAGGTAAGGTTGCTTGTTATGTACAGACAGGTAATTGGTCCAACAAGGCATTAAAAGAAGCGAAATTGCTTGGCGAAACGAAGGTTGTTGCTTCTATTGATGCGACGCCTAAACGCATTCCTGATATCAAGCATCTTGATCTCCCTGACAATGCTGCCTATGTTCATGTAACATCCAATGAAACCATTGAGGGCCTCACGATGAGAGAGTTTCCCGCGACAGGGGACATTCCGCTCATTAGTGACATGTCGAGCGATATTCTTTCACGGCCTGTTGATGTATCACAGTTTGGGCTTATCTATGCTGGCGCCCAGAAAAACCTCGGTCCATCCGGCGTGACTATCGTTATTATTCGTGATGACATGTTGGATAAAGTTCCTGCAACATTGCCATCTATGTTGCGTTACGACATTCATGCAAAGGGAAACTCGTTATATAATACACCACCGACGATTGCCATTTATCTGACTGGCCTTGTCTTGCAATGGGTGAAGGACCAGGGTGGGTTGCAAAGTCTTGCGCAAAAAAACATCCGCAAGGCTGGTCTTATTTATGATGCGATCGATCGTAGCGAGGGTTTTTATGAAGGGATCGTAGCTAAGGAAGATCGATCGGTTATGAATATCACGTTCGGTTTGCAAACTTCGGAACTAGAAGCAGTATTTTTACAAGAAGCGAAGGAGCTTGGATTCATCGGCTTGAAGGGTCATCGTGAGGTAGGCCATATGCGTGCCTCAGCCTATAACGCTGTTCCCGAGGCCTCCTGTCAAGCACTGGCCGACTTTATGCGTGACTTTCAACAACGCCACTAAGAAGGCATAGCTAGCGTGAAGAGGTGATCGTCCTGTAAATGGATGATCACCTTTTGTCTAAAGCCGAATCAGGAGTTGAACCGATGCTTGCTTACTTTATCCATGCTTTGGTATCCATTTTTGCCGTTTTGAATCCTTTAGGGATTATGCCTTCCTTTTTGGCGATGACATCAGGGCGTACGCATCACGAACAACGTCTCATAGCACGTAAGGCGATGTTGGCTTCCTTTTTTATTCTTCTTGTATTCCTGCTGTTAGGTAACGTCATCTTGAATTTATTTAGCGTTACGATTGATGCATTTCGTGTCGCAGGTGGAATCTTGTTGTTTGGCATCGCTTATGATTTACTGCATGCTAAGCGGTCCGCTATTCAATCACCTGAAAATGAGAAGGAAGTGCAAGAGGACATTTCCTTAACACCGCTTGCTATGCCAATCATTGCAGGGCCTGGGACGATAACGACAGTCATGGCTTTGTCTGCAGGTCCGAATTTTGTTGAAAGTATCATTGAAGTTTTGTTGGCATTTACCGTAGTTTTACTCGTTACCTTTGTTATCTTTTACTATGCACCGGAAATCAACAAACGTTTATCTCAAACACAATTAAATGTGATTACACGTTTGATGGGTTTTGTTTTGTCAATTATAGCGGTACAAATGGCGGCCAATGGGCTGGGCGGGTTGTTTCCTGGGCTGAAATTTCTTTAATCACCATGCGAATCGACGGTGCTAATTGGGTCACACAAGCATCTTTTGCTCCGCCATTAGTGGCGATCGCAGCTAAGAAAGGTACCGCGTCATGTGATGGTATCCGTGACCGTGGTGATCATACAATTTTTGTGGGTGAGGTTATTGAAGCAGGTGTACATCGTCAAGGTGACCCCTTGACCTTAAAGGAAACCGGTTTATTTTACGGCGGCTGATGTATCATGAAGGATGGACAGGGCAGACCTGGTGAACGCACTTAACTCCCTGTCAGATCCTTTAAAGCTTCTTCAAGTAATGGGAAGCGAAATCTGTATCCGTGATCTACGGCCTTTTTGGGCGTAACGCGTTGACCCAATAGCAGTAAAGAGGCCATTTCGCCAAGCAGCAATCGCAAGACAAAACTCGGTACAGGTGCAAGGTTAGGTCTCTTCAAAGTGCTCGATAGTATTTTACTAAATTCCTTCATGCGCAAAGGACTAGGTGCCGTGACATTGATGGGCCCTGAAAGTAGCGGCTTTTCAAGGATAAAACGCATCAAGCCAGTCACATCGTCAATGTGTACCCATGGTACCCACTGCTTCCCCGAACCCACCATACCTCCCGCAAAGAAACGATAAGGCAGCATCATTTTAGGCAACGCACCGCCATCTTTGCCTAACACGACGCCTAGACGCGTGATGACAACCCTTGTATAGGCAGACGCTTCCATGGCGACTTGCTCCCATGCTACGCAGACACTCGCAAGAAAATCATCTCCCGACGGACTTTCCTCTGTATACACACGAGTCTCTGATGTTCCATAATAACCCACAGCAGAAGCGTTGATGAATACCTCCGGTTTATGTGTTACTTTCTCGATCGCTTCGACAATCCTGCGTGTTACCGTGATTCGAGAGGTTAAAATGGCCTCCTTTTGTTTTTCCGTCCAGCGACTTTTTTGAATCGACTCTCCAGCTAAATTAATTATTCCGTAAGGTTCGAATTCGGATAGTAGCTCCTCAAGATGTTCCTTGTTTCGACTAGCAATTACGACGTTATATCCGTTTTGACTTAAATGGGCAACGAGATGACGACCGATAAAACCGGTTCCGCCGAATAGTAGTATCTTCATAGCCTTAGTGTAACATACCAAGAATTGACTTCACAATTACAACGAAATAATATACAGTGGTTAATTTTGTTATGCGGTTTACACTTTTTTATGACTTAACGTTGTGATATCAACGACAAAAAAGCTCAAATATGTAACAAATTTATGAACACAGTAGGTTGGGTACTCCTTTTCTTTATGCATCCGTGTTACATTTGAAATTGCCAATAGCTCAATACTACTATTTTTGAATCACGTTGAAGGGGGAGGGAACTTTGAAGCGATTATCGTCGCCTCGCAAAGTAGGGAGATGGGTGCTCATGGGGGGCGCAGCAATCCTCCTACTCACCGGTTGTAGTCCGCAACAATTCACCGTATTGAACCCAGTGGGTCCAGTGGGCCGAAGTGAACTGCAACTTATCATCTTGTCAACCATCTTGGTTTTGGTTGTTATCGTACCTGTGATTGCACTTCTTGCTTACATCATCGTTCGGTACAGAGACAAACCAGGCAATACGGCTCCTTATCAGCCGCAATGGTCTGAAAGCAAAAAGTTGGAGTTTGTGTGGTGGGCCATTCCTATTATCATCGTTGCTATTCTTGGCACGGTGACGGGAGAAAAAACATTTGCTTTAACACGCCCTCCTGAGCCCACGAACAATCCGATGGTCGTACAGGTGCAATCTTTGGATTGGAAATGGCTATTTCAATATCCTGGACAAAAGGTAGCTACCCTGAACTACCTTGAAATTCCGACAGGGCAGCCTATCGAGTTCATACTGACATCCAATGCACCGATGAATTCCTTTTGGGTACCACAGTTAGGTGGAATGGAATACACCATGCCAGGCACGCAAATGAGACTTTGGCTGCAAGCTGATCAACCAGGTACGTATCAGGGGCGCGGTGCTAACTTTACTGGGCGTGGGTTTGCTCATATGACGTTCAATGTAATAGCAACATCACAAAGCAAGTTCAATCAATGGGTTGCTAAAGTTAAGGCAACCGCGACACCGCTGACACAAGCAGGCTATCAAGCGTTGGTCAAACCCAGCTTGGCGGGTGTAACTTCTTACTCATCTTATCCCATGGGGCTTTTTGAAAATGTTGTCACAAAAGATGGTGGCGGCATGGGCAATATGGGTAATTAAAAAACGGGTGGATAAATCACGGAAAGAGGGACTTTCATGGGCGGTGTGAAACAATTTCTATCACACTTTTTCGTTACCGGTCCATTTGAAATTGGTGGCGATGTCTCTATTGGTTTGGTCAGTTTGGCCATCTTATTCGTCCTCACCCGCTATAAGTTGTGGGGATGGCTGTGGAGAAACTGGTTAACGAGTGTTGATCATAAGAAAATTGGCATTATGTATATGCTTGCTGCACTGTTAATGTTGTTTCGAGGCGGCGTTGATGCCTTGATGATTCGGACGCAACTCGCTTTGCCCAATTCACAATTTCTTGGCGCAGAGCATTATGATCAGATTTTTACCACGCACGGTACGATTATGATTCTCTTTATGGCGATGCCGTTTATTTTTGCCATGATGAACATTGTTGTTCCTTTACAACTTGGTGCTCGTGATGTTGCCTTTCCGTATTTGAATGCGATTAGTTTTTGGCTCTTCTTTTTCGGTGCTATGTTGCTCAATATCTCGTTTGTTATTGGTGGGTCACCTGATGCTGGATGGGTCAACTATCCACCACTAGCGGAGTTGCAATTTAGTCCAGGACCAGGGGATAATTTTTACCTTTTATCCATTTTGATATCGGGAATTGGAAGCGTTGCTACAGGCATCAACTTTTTAGTGACGATTCTAAAAATGCGTGCCCCTGGTATGTCGCTGATGAAAATGCCGATGTTTTCTTGGGCCGTTTTTGCAACATGTATCGATATCATCTTTGCTTTCCCGGCACTGACTATCGCCTTAGGCCTCGAGTTTGCTGATCGAATCCTTGGCGCCCACTTTTTTACACTGACCGGCGGGGGTAACCCCATGATGTATGTCAACCTCTTTTGGATGTGGGGCCATCCAGAAGTTTATATCGTAATTTTACCCGCTTTTGGAATTTATTCAGAAGTTGTGGCGACCTTTGCGCGTAAACGTCTTTTCGGGTATACCGCTATGGTAACGTCACTTATGTTGATTGCTATCGCTAGTTACTTTGTCTGGTTGCACCACTTCTTTACCATGGGTGCAGGCGCTGACGTGAATACGTTTTTTGCGATTGCATCGATGTTTATCGCCATTCCAACGGGTGTGAAAATATTCAATTGGCTCTTCACGATGTTTCGGGGCCGTATTCGCATGACGATTCCTATGATGTGGGTGCTCGCATTTATTCCTAACTTTGTTATTGGTGGATCTACCGGTGTTATGTTAGCTGCAGCGCCTGCTGACTATCAGTATCACAACAGTTATTTTCTTGTAGCACACTTTCACCAAGTTTTAATTGGTGGCGTTGTCTACGGCATGTTAGCCGGTATGTATTACTGGTGGCCCAAAATGTTTGGCTTCATTCTTGAAGAACGCTTTGCAAAATGGGGATTTTGGCTGTTTAATATCGGGTTTTACGTGTGCTTTATGCCACAGTACCCTCTTGGTTTAATGGGTATGACAAGACGGATGTATACCTATCCCGCTGGACTTGGGTGGACATCGTTAAATATGATTTCCACAGTTGGTGCCTTCGTGATGGGGATTGGTTTCATCTTCATCGTCTTAAATATCCTGTCGAGCATTCGTCATCCGGTCAAGGATACGACGGGCGATCCGTGGGATGCAAGAACACTTGAGTGGTCGTTACCATCTCCGGCGCCGCATTACAATTTTGCTCGTATCCCGGTTATTGACAGTCGTGATCAGTGGTGGGAAATGAAGCAAAAAGGCATGACGAAACCGGATGATTCAACGCCGCTTGCCCCGATTCATATGCCAAAGAATTCCGGTAAGCCGTTCATTATGGGAGTGCTCTTCTTCATAGCCGGATTTGGCTTTGTATTTAATTGGTATGTTTTAGCGGGACTTGGATTACTCGGCGTTATCATCACTTTGTTTGCCAGGTCGTTTGATTATGATACCGATTATTACATTCCTGTCGATGAAGTGAAGCATAGCGAAGCCGCATTTGGGAGGTCGTGAGGATGGCGGTTGATGTCAATCATTCTGTGGTAAAAAGCGCTGATCACGGCACAATGTTAGAATATTCAACGGAAGACGGCGCGCTAAAAATTCTCGGTTTTTGGTTTTTCCTAGCTCAGGATATGATCTTGTTTGCTTGTCTTTTTGCTACCTATCTTATTTTGCACAATCGTACAGCAGGCGGACCATCGGCCATGCAATTATTCGATGTTCCCGGGTTTGCCGCAGAAACTTTCATTTTGTTAACGAGTAGTTTTACTTACGGTATTGCTACTTTTCAAATGCGCAACAATCGCTTAAAGAGTATGTTGATCTGGATGGGGATCACCGTTTTGTTAGGGCTAAGCTTCGTGTCTCTTGAGCTCAAAGAATTTATCACTTATGTTTTGCAAGGTGCAACCATCTCAAGAAGTGCCTTTTTGTCCGCGTTTTTCACACTGGTTGGAACACATGGATTGCACGTCACGCTAGGTATCTTCTGGATGATTTCTGTGATGATTCAACTTGTCAAACGCGGTTTGACACCGGTAACGGCGCGCAAGGCATTTATTGTAGGACTATATTGGCATTTCCTTGATGTCATTTGGGTCTTTATTTTCACCGTAGTGTACCTGACGGGGGTGATGAAGTAATGACTGACAAGGACCAGACAATTGTCACATCAGGCGGGCATGGACGATTTCCTTGGTCACATGTGATAGGCTATATTTTCTCGTTAGTATTGACCTTGGTTGCTTTGCTCATGGTAACCAATCATGTAGCGAGCGGTGGCATGTTGTTGTTTGTCATTTTGCTTCTGGCGACCATTCAAATTTTCATTCAGTTGTTTTTCTTTATGCATATCACAGAGAAACACGGACCTGCGTATCACATCATTACGCTCGCTGTGGCATTGTTTTTTACCTTTGCTATTATTGCAGGGTCGCTGTGGATTATGACGTTTACGCAAGTTTCCTCATAGTGAATGCAAAAGAGATCCGTTTGCGTAGATTGCGCAAAATGGATCTCTTTTTTTATTTGAGTGCTTTAATTAATTGACTTGGGAAACGTAGGATCAAATCCTCAGGAGGATAGTCTTTCGTGACACGTTGGCCACGTTCTTGCAATTCCTCGATGAGATCTTGTCGTGCTTTCCATGGTAAGGTAGCTAACTCTTCCTGAAACCATCCCACACCATGAATAAAATGGTGGATTGCTTTAACAGGATCGGTAAAGTACGTTATGAAAGGTCGATCGCGGACTTCTAGCGTGCGAAAGCTGCTGCCATGAAAAGCATCGATTACTGTGGCTGCAGCAGGCAAAAAATCTCGAGGTTTCTCCTTGCGTGAAGCGGCTGATGATAAAATGGGCGCGAACCAATCGCGGAAAAAGGGTACTTCTGCTGGGTCAAAGCGATTGGGGTGGCCGCTCGCCACGATGCCACCCGGTCGAACGACGCGATACATTTCTTTGATCGCGTCTTCAAGGACAGTAAAGTGCAAAAAGGCTGTTCCTAAGACCATATCAAACGTATCATCGGGATAGGGGATTTGTTCTGCACGTCCTTGCTCAAAACGTACAAAAGAAAGATGTCGACGGTCGCGAATCGTTTCTGCACGTCTTAGCATACCGATCGAGGGGTCGATGCCGATGACTTGACCCTGCGGACCAACACGATCGGCTAAACCAGCTTCAAAGGTAAGACTGCCATCTCCGCATCCCAGTTCCAAGACTCGCATTCCCGGTCGAATCGAAGCAAAGTCTAGAAATTCTCGACGATAGGGGTGTGTATCAGGGGAGATTTCCTCTACCAAACGGTCATAATCAAAGAACACATTGAAATGGGAGATATGCAGTTGCCGTATACGACGTGCCAAATATCCAGTTTCTTCAAGGGTATTTTCGATAATTTGAAAGGTTTCTAGGCCCGATGGGGTCAACTTAAGAACAGTTTGACCCAAGCTGTTGAGTTTACGAACGTAATAACCATTTTCGATGCCAACAAGGACTTCATCTTCTAAGGAATAATCTACCCAGGGGCGATGCATGGATCCATTGATAAAATCATGTTCAAGCATCGAACCATAGAATTTAACGGCTTGCATATTTTCATAGCCCGTCGCCAAAGTATACAGTCTGACCAATAGACCAAATGAGTGATCGTGAATGAACTGAGTAACTTTTTCAATGGCTTGTTCTGTCATAAGCGCGTTGACGCCGTTTTGCCCAAGTTGATCATGTGCTAATGAGACGGCGGTAGAAGCTAAGATTTCATATACTGCCGTTCGTCCAAGGCGTCGAGGGATAGTTAGCCCTCCATAATACAAAACTTGCTGTTCATGCGTCCACATCTTGTCAGACAAGTCTCTTGAAATAGTATCAATGCGTGTAAAATCATCGACATTCAATCTACCTGTCGAATCGACACCTGCTAGCCATGGGCTGATAGCAAGGCCTCTATTTAAAAAGTCGCGCATTAGCACAGGCATCATGGAAAAATCCAAAACATGCACCGCCTCCGTCAAGTCACAGGGTAGTCTTACTCTGTAACCAAGGAACCAATTCAGCAATCGGTAAACGAACTTGATCCATCGAATCACGATCGCGTACGGTAACTTGTTGATCATCTTGTGACTGAAAATCATAGGTCACGCAGTACGGTGTTCCAATTTCATCATGGCGACGATAACGCTTGCCAATGGATCCGCTGTCGTCAAAATCCGCAGAAAAATCTTTAACTAAAGAAGCAAAGAGATCTTGTGCGGGGCCAGACAATTTTTTTGATAACGGAAGAACAGCCACCGTGTAAGGGGCAATGGCAGGATGTAAATGTAGTATTGTACGTACATCGCCATCTTCTAATGTTTGCTCTTCATAGGCATCGGCTAATATCGCTAGCGTTAAACGATCTGCTCCGATGGATGGTTCGATGCAATAAGGAACAAATGGTTCCTGGCCTTCCTCCGACACAAGAAAATCTTCCTTGGAAAACTCCTGGTGTTTACCTAGATCATAGTCGGTACGGTTTGCTACGCCAAGAAGTTCTCCCCAACCAAACGGAAACAGATATTCCACATCGGTGGTCGCTTTACTGTAATGCGACAGTTGCTCCTTTTGATGATCGCGTAAGCGAAGGTTTTCTTTGCGAATCCCTAAGGCTTGGACGAAATCAAAACAAAATTGCCGCCAATACTGAAACCATTCATCATCTGTTCCCGGTACGCAAAAGAACTCCACTTCCATTTGTTCGAATTCCCGTGTGCGAAAGGTGAAATTACCTGGCGTAATTTCGTTGCGAAAGCTCTTGCCAATTTGACCGATACCAAACGGCAACTTTTTGCGCATGGTTCGTTGCACATTTTTGAAGTTGACGAAAATCCCCTGTGCAGTTTCCGGACGCAGGAAGATCTCGTTGCTTGCCTCTTCAGTGACACCTTGGTACGTTTTAAACATCATGTTGAATTGACGAACACCTGTAAAGTTATGCGAACCGCATACGGGACACGCGATGTGGTTATCCTGCAAGATAACTTCCATTTCTTCAAAAGGTAGGCCATCCACTATGCGTTCTTGTCCAAGTGCAAAAAAGTAATCTTCGATTAATTTGTCTGCACGATGGCGAGCTTTGCAACTCTTGCAATCCACCATGGGGTCATTAAAATTACCGACATGGCCTGACGCTACCCATACTTGACGGTTCATTAAGATGGCTGTGTCTAGCCCAACGTTGTAGAGTGACTCCTTAATAAACTTCTTCCACCAAGCTTGTTTAACATTATTTTTTAGTAGAACACCAAGTGGGCCGTAATCCCATGTGTTAGCGAGACCACCATAGATCTCAGAACCTGGGAATATAATACCTCGGCGCTTGGCCAGTGAAACCAGTTGATCCATCGTTGCAGCCAATGTCCATATCCTCCGCTTCGCCACAAATATAGTGATGATCTTCATGATATAGGAAATAAGGTAAGCCCGCAATGAAATGCCTATTGCTAACATTTCAACACAAGTGTATATACATATGTCATGGAGTTAGAACTTTTGGAGGTGTCATATGGCTGTTTTTCCGTCGGATCATGCACGCTATGGTAAAAAACTCTTACGCATAGAACCCTATGGAGTTGAGGCTGTGTCCCATGCAGAAAGACATGGGTCTGCGCGTAGCCAGTTTACTCTGTGGCTTGGTAGTAATTTGTCGATCGGTTCATTTGCTTTAGGGGCTTTGCCCATTGCTTTGGGTCTCCCATGGAGTTATACCCTGATCGCCATTATAATAGGTAACCTCTTAGGTAGCTTATTGGTTGGTGCTTGTGCAGCTATGGGCCCGACTTATGGACTGCCACAGTTAATGATCGGCAGGTATTCTTTTGGGCGTGTCGGTGGTTATCTTCCAGCGCTCTTAAATTACCTGAGTACGATTGGCTGGTTCACGGTCAATAATATCCTTGGAGCATTTGGCCTGCGCATTCTGTTTCCTGCGTTATCATATGTGCAAGCGGCAGCCTTGCTCGTGGTCGTACAGGGATTGTTGGCTATATATGGTCACAATCTTATTCACCTGTACGAACGCATCATGGCGATTGTGCTTGCGGCTGTCTTTCTTATTGGTAGTGTTGTTGCTTTGACCCATTTTTCGACACTCGCCCTCTACCATCCAAAGACGGATTCCCTATGGGCTATGTTTGCAATTATGCTTGCTGCGGCCTTTTCGTATGTCGGCAGTTGGGGGCCCTATGCGTCAGATTACAGTCGTTATCTGGAAAAGGCAACATCTCGTCAATCCATCCTAAAGAATGCCTTTTGGGGATCCTTCATTGCATCAGCGTGGTTGGAAATTGTCGGTGTTGCTGTGTCGATCTTGGCCGGTGCAGGGTCACCGAATATCATTGTGTCCTTGCATATGGCGATGGGTGGCTTTGGTGTAATTGCCGTGATTGCTGTTGTCTTAGGGGGAACGGCCGCTGATGCGCTCAATGTGTACTCGAACGCGTTATCGGCGGGTGCGCTTGGTATTCGTTTGCCACGCGTTGTCTTAACGATTGTGGCGAGCATCATCGGATTGATCCTAAGCCTCATCGGATCGGGGCAGTTTGAAAGTAATTACGAGAATTTTTTATTGGTGCTCGGTTATTGGTTAACACCATGGGTTGCTGTCCTTCTTGTTGATTTTTATGTCTTAAAGCGTTACAGCAAAGATGAGGAAGATGTACGCAATAAGAAAGCTGTTTACTGGCCCGGTTTAATCAGTTTTGTCATTGGCTTTGTTGTATCGATTCCATTTATGAGTGCACAGATCTACACAGGTCCCATAGCGCAATGGTTACATGGTGCCGACCTAACTTTTTATGTGGGCTTTATTGTAGCTGGCTTTGTCTATTATGCGCTCTCCAAACGAAACGGGACGGTGGAAATTTAAGGCTGATAAGTTTATCCTGAAGGGAAGTGAGGAAGGGGGACTATCATGCAAGAATTGAAAGAACGTTTGGAGATTGACGCGAAGTATCAATGGTCTTTGGATGCCATGTTTGCTACGGATGATGCATGGGATGCGGAGTTAGATGCTGTGCGTAAAGTGATTGAACAAGATCCACTAGACGCTGTTCGGGGGCACCTTGGGGAAGGGCCTGAGGTGGTTTTACATTACTTTGAAATTTCAAAGGAAATTTCTGAGCGTCTAGGTAAACTTGGCATCTATGCTCACACCAAAAATGACCAAGACACACGGGTGCCGATGTATCAGGCTATGATGAGCCGCATGCAGATGCTGCAGGCAGCTTATAGTGAAAAAGAGAGTTTTTTTGAACCGGAACTACTGAGTTTGCCACAGGAGCAGTTGCAAGCTTATGCTGATGCCGAACCACTTGCTGAGTATAAGCACATCCTGGAAGACATTTTGCGTAGCAAACCGCATGTTTTAACACCGCAAGCTGAATCACTTCTTGCTTCGCTACAAGAAGTATTTGGCGCAAGTCATCGCGTGTTTTCCCAATTAACCAATGCGGACTTCGTTCACGGCGCATTTACGGTGGATGATGTAGAGTATACGGTGACAGAGGGACGCCTTGGCCTATTGCTTCGTAATGAGAACCGTGATGTACGACGCCAAGCATTTAATCATGTGTATGACACCTACCTAGCTCACAAAAACACCATCTCGGCCTTGTATGCCACAAGTGTCTCAAAAGACATTTCGCTAGCGCACGCTCGTGGGTTTGAGACAGCTAGGCAAGCAGCGTTGTTTTCAAATAACATTCCGGAGACGGTTTATGATGCATTGATCGAAGGCGTGCGCAACAACATCACGTTCGTTCATCGGTATTGGGAATTACGTCGTAAACGACTTAATCTGGATGCTATTCACATGTATGATAAGTATGTGCCGCTAGTTGAAGCCAGCCTGGATGATTATTCTTTTGATGCTGCTTTTGATTTGGTGAAAAAGGGACTTTCTGCTTTAGGACAGGACTATGGGCATACGCTACAAACAGCCTTGACAGAGCGTTGGATTGATGTTTTCGAAAATCCAGGTAAAAGAAGTGGAGCTTACTCTACGGGCTTTTATGCCACGCGCCCTTATGTGTTGTTGAATTTCCAAGGCGATTACA
Source organism: Caryophanales bacterium (assembly GCA_027343965.1). Taxonomy (GTDB): domain Bacteria; phylum Bacillota; class Bacilli; order Alicyclobacillales; family SLC66; genus JAKACU01. The sequence continues at coordinate 43,401 of DAHWJX010000137.1, forward strand.
ATAGCGTATCGACGCTAGCGCATGAACTTGGTCACAGTATGCACACGTACTTGTCAGGGAACAATCAGCCTCCACAGTATTCGGGGTACTCGATTTTCTTGGCGGAAATCGCGAGTACGGTCAACGAAACTCTCTTAGTGAATCATCTGCTCGATGTCACGAATGATCCAAAAGCCCGTGCTGTACTGATCAATCAGTAGTTAGACTCGCTAACAGGAACGATCTATCGGCAAACTATGTTTGCGGAATTTGAGTTGATGGCACATCGTCAAGTAGAGGAAGGTGCGGCGCTGACACATGACTCCTTGTGTGACATGTACTCGACGCTCAACCAGTTCTATCATGGCAATGCGTACCGCGAAGACGATCGTTCAACCGCTGAATGGTCGCGCATTCCACATTTCTATCGGCCGTTTTATGTGTATCAATACGCGACAGGAATGAGTGCAGCGTTAGTGTTTGCCGATCGCATCCGCAAAGATGGCGTTAACGCAGCGCAAAAATACCTGGGATTTTTAAAAAGCGGGTCGAAAGACTACCCACTTGCTGTACTTCAAGAAGCGGGCCTAAACATGAATGATCCACAAGTTATCACGCAAGCTCTATCGGTGTATGGTGACCTTGTTACGGAACTTGAGCAACTTTTAGGCTAAGATCGCTCGTGAAACGCAAAAGGGCAACGTTAAAATTGCCCTTTTGTGTCTTGTAAGTTTTCTTTGCGAATATCTTGCATAAAGTCTGTAACAAGTTGCAACACCTCGTGTGAGGAGTGCCTATTTTCTTGAAGTTTTTTGGCAAAAGTCAGATAAGGTTCTGATTTCTCATCTAACAAAAATTGAACGACTTCAGGAGGTTGGGTTTTACCCCACTCTTCGAGTGACTCACTAACAAGTTCTTGTGAGTCTGTTGGAAGATCCAACAAATCGTAAATCGAAATGCCAAGAGCTTGACACAATTTATAAACGAGGTCAACTGACGGGCTCTTTCTTGTCCCCTTTTCGAGTTGCGAAATGTGACTGATAGAAACTCCAGAGCGTGTTGACAAATCTTCCAAGGACCACGCGAAGGATCTTCGCAACTGTAACAATCGGTTTCCGTTAAAACGCCCAACCTGACGCATGCGGACCACCCTCTATCATAAATGCTCACTCTCTAAATTATACTGCGTATTACACAAATGAGTAAAGCGGTAATAGACAAGTTGGTAAAGAAAGACGCACTCGTTTGATGAGTGCGTCATGCGTCATTTTTGAAGGGATTTAGTAAGCTCTTGCAAACCACACCGTATGTTTTGCCGGTTGGTTACACACAACGCAAGTATCCATGGTTGAAGGTGGGGAGAATGGGATATTGCGGCTAGTAGCTCCTGTCTCATTTTTAATTTGGCTTTCACACGCATCATCACCACACCAACCAGCAAGCGCAAAGCCTTTTTCTTCACGCACGACACGGTGTAATGCTTCGATGGATTCGACTTTTTGCGAGCGACCCTCTTGAAAAGCCAACGCAGTTTGGTACATTGAAGTTTGAATTTCGGTCAACAGATCCTGTACGTGTTGGGCTATGTTTTCGATGGGGGTTGCTTCTTTCGTTCCTGTGTCCCTACGTACCAAGACAACCTGCGAGGCGTCAAGGTCGCGCGGTCCAATCTCTAAGCGAACTGGGATTCCTCGCATCTCATATTCGTTGAACTTCCAACCAGGGCTATTGTCTTCATTCGCATCCATCTTGACACGAATGCCCGCTACTTTGAGTGAATGTACAATCGCATCGGCCGCCGTTAGAACTCGTTCGCGTGTTTTGGCAGGCCCAATCTGAATGACGATCACTTGCATTGGCGCGATGCGAGGGGGCAGTTGCAAGCCGCGATCATCACCATGCACCATGATGAGGGCACCAATGATGCGTGTCGTCATCCCCCATGATGTCGTATGGGCAAATTTGCGTTCGTTATCTTTATCAAGAAATTGGATATCGAAGCCGCGTGCGAAATTGTCTCCCAGGTAATGCGAGGTTGCGGCCTGAAGTGCCCTTCCATCTTTCATCATCGCTTCGAGCGAATAGGTAGCTACTGCGCCAGGAAACTTTTCTGATGGCGTCTTTTGACCTTGAATGACAGGAATAGCTAACTCCGTTTCACAAAAGTCTGTGTACACTTCAAGCATTCGTTTCGTTTCTTCTTGTGCTTCTTGTGCCGTGGCGTGGGCCGTATGGCCTTCTTGCCAAAGAAATTCACTCGTGCGTAAAAATGGTAAAGTCCTTTTTTCCCAACGAACAACATTTGCCCACTGATTGATCAAGAGCGGCAAATCCCGATAAGATTGAATCCATTGACTGTACATGTAGCCAAAAATCGTTTCCGAAGTCGGACGAACGGCAAGACGCTCTTCCAAGTTATCGTCGCCAACTTGCGTAACCCATGGTAACTCGGGGTTGAACCCTTCCACATGTTCTTTTTCCTTTTGGAAAAAGCTTTCCGGGATGAGTAAAGGAAAATAGGCATTACGATGTCCAGTCTCCTTAAATCTGCGATCAAGTTCACGTTGGCAGGCTTCCCATAGTTCATATCCGTCAGGCTTAAACACGATACAACCGCGCACGGGAGCATAGTCCATCAGATCCGCTTTTGTAATTACATCGATATACCAGCGAGAAAAATCTTCGCTTTGCGGTGTGATTTCTTTAACAAAATCCTTCTCTTTGGCCATAAAAATCCTCCTGCCTCAAAATGCAACAACTTCCTTAGTACTATAACCGAAAACACCTTACAAATCGATCCTGTACACGTTGACCGGGGTACCTGCCCGCCATATTTCCAAACGTATGACAGTCGGCAATTCATGAAATCTTGCTTGATCCACTACTTGCGCTTTAGAAATCTTGACAATGGAACGCATCGACGAGGTGTTGCTCGTTGCGATAATACAAAAAAGCGTTTCAAATGTTGCAGGAAGATGTTCAAATAAGTATTCTTTCGCTATTTTTTGTAATCCCTGTCCGCGCCTGTTTGGGGTGATGTACGTCCCAAGCAGGCCATTTTGGTTGCGGTCATTGACATGGGTAACAGCGATAAGTCCTATGACCGCATCTCCATCCATAATGCTAAAAGCGCACGGCATTTGTGGTCCTAAGGTCTGGATGGTAAGTTGGGCGGCTTCTTGCAAGGCTGCTTGTGTGCTTGAAAAAGGCCATTCGTTTAGTCGCCAAACATCGGATGGTGTGTTTGCAAAAGCAATTTGGCTCTGTCTGCAAAGAGCCAGAGCGGCGTTGTCATCGTAGGGTTGTAATGAGATCGACAAGAAAGTCACCCTTTTAGATATTCCTCGATTGCACAAATAAAGTGTACAATAGGAAAATGGAGGTGCCCTTTAATCATGAAGGAAACACTGGGTGAACGAGTTAGGGAAAAGCGCATATCGCTCGGACTCACAGTCCAAGAATTGGCTCAACGTGCTCAAGTGTCCGCGAGCTACATTTACGCTATTGAAGCTGGTGTGCGCGGATCGCGTATTGAAAAACTTACACGCATTGCAAAAGCTCTTGATATAAGTCTGCTAGACATCTGGCCATATGATCTTTAGCTTGCTTGTTTTGTGTTAGCATACACGATGGGTCTTGAAGATGCCAACTCCAGTGGTCTACAATGGAGCCTGGGGGTGGTCCGATGCGTACTGATGTGTATATGACAGAATTAAAAGATCGCGGATATCGGGCCACAGGGAAACGCCGTGATATCCTCGATTATTTACTAAGCCATAACCGATATATTAATGCCCGTGAACTGATTGATGCGATGAAAGAAAAGTATCCTACGATGAGCCTCGAAACGGTCTATCGAAACCTGAAGACGCTGCGCGATGAAGGCATTATTGAGGAGTCGCGCTTTGAAGATAATGAAACAAAGTATCGCATCGCGTGTCAAACGTCACACCATCATCATTATATATGCATTGCATGTGGCATAACGATGGTGATTGACCATTGTCCGATGCCTGATGTCGGGTTGGCGCCACAAGGTTTTATGGTTTTGCAACATCGATTTGAGGTATTGGGATATTGTGCAGATTGCCAACCAGGGCCTCACCATGAAGGGAAGGTGGAGCCTGTTGCAAGTGGACAAACACAAGGATCCTTTGATCGCTCAACTTTATAAAGCGGTGTTACAGCTTCAAAGTGTCGAAGACTGTGATCGTTTTTTCGATGATTTGTGTACCATTGGAGAGATGCAGTCTCTCGCGCAAAGACTTGAAGTGGCGCGTATGCTGGATGAAGGTATGACATACAGCCATATTGAAGAAGTGACCGGAGCAAGCACAGCCACGATTAGCCGAGTGAAACGATGTCTACACTATGGTTCAGATGGGTACCGTACGGTACTAGACAGAATGAAACGGTGAGGACATGTGACTATTCAATCTTGGCGATGTGTAGCTAAGCTTGATCCTGAACGAAACCATAGTGATGATTTGTTGCAAGTCGTGATTCATAGCCCTTTTGATGCGATCGTTTTAGGCGGTACAAGCGGTGTGACAAGGGAAAACACGACGGATCTGGCTTTAGCCCTTCGTCGGCGCCGTATAAGAATACCTGTGTGGCAAGAAATCTCTGATGGACAAGCGGTTGCCTTTGGTGTGGATGGGTACTTGGTGCCCGTTGTTCTTAACGCAACTGACGTTGACTATCTGGCTCGGGGACACATACAGGCGTTACGGCGCTATAGAGAACAGATATCGTGGAATCATTTGTTGGCGTTAGGCTATATTGTGATGCATGGCGATTGTGCTGTTGGTCAAAAAACAAAAGCAGACATTCCACGGGATTTCTATGATGTGTTGGCATTAGCAGAGTATGGTGTCAAGCTGTGCGGATTAAAGGCGCTCTATATCGAATATAGCGGACGGCTTGGCGATGATGGCCTCGTGGCACGTTTGCGTACGCATCTACCTTCTGTGCAGGTGTTTTATGGTGGCGGAATTGCCTCTTATGAACAGTTGGATCAGTTTCTGTCTGTCGCATCCACCGTCGTCGTTGGCAATGCTTTGTACAGTAATCCTTGTGGCGTGTTTGACGTATCGGCGCCAAAGATGGTATAGTATGTCTCGTTATCGGAATGTAGCTCAGCTTGGTAGAGCGCACGGTTCGGGACCGTGAGGCCGCAGGTTCGAATCCTGTCATTCCGACCAAAGCTATAACTGCGCAGGTTGCACGTTTTCATAGAGTCGCGGCCACGTTTTTCCTGATACTTGTCTCAGGGAAAACGTGGTTTTTTTGTTCCAATTTGCGAGTGAATTGTTTGTGACATAGGGAAGCCTACACAGGATGTCCGGGCATTGAGCAATCCTATAACATCATCAAGGCTGTTTTGCAACGTTACCTTGAGAGCTTACGGAGTATGGTTACGACAATCTGGCGCATTGCCTCTTCGCGTGTTTTCCCTTAAGGATCGGCTTTTTATTGTTACTTCGAAAACCAATCAGGTATAGTAGAGGTATATCACGTTTCGGGGTGACTACTGTGCAAGTACGTATTGGTGTCATTATGGGAAGTAAATCGGATTATGAAACGATGCGTCATACAACCGAGCTCTTGCGGTCCTTTTCTGTGCCCTTTGAGGTGCAAGTCGTGTCAGCACACCGGACACCGGAAAAACTTTATGATTATGCTAAAACAGCTCGTACACGTGGAATTCAAGTGATTATTGCTGGGGCCGGGGGTGCGGCTCATTTGCCAGGTATGGTGGCCGCCATGACGACCTTGCCAGTTATTGGCGTACCCGTACAAAGCAAAGCTTTGCAAGGTATGGATAGCTTATTGTCGATTGTGCAGATGCCAGCCGGAATTCCGGTAGCCACGGTGGCCATTGGCGTTGCGGGGGCAAAAAATGCAGCGCTACTCGCCTTGCAAATGCTCTCTATCTTTGATGATGATATGGCTAAACGACTTGAGGTTTATCGCGAGACCCAAACGCAAGATGTGTTACAAGCTACGATCGACGAGTAAATTGGCGTTGGAGGTAACTATGGTTAAAAAAATGCTTGGTATTTTAGGTGATGGTCAGCTTGCGCAAATGACTTGTCTTGCGGGACAAGCCATGGGTTTTACGATGCACGTTTATGCTAGTGATCGTTTTAATCCAGCGGCACTGGTGGCTGATCAAGTGTGGATTGGTGACTTAGAAGATACCGAGCGGTTGATGGAGTTTGCTCGATCTGTCGATGCTGTTACTTACGATACGGAGTTATTGCCCATCGATGGTGTGCGCGCTGCAGCACAATACACGCCCGCCTTTCCGCATCCTGATGTCCTCTACATGGCTCAAAATCGGATACGTGAACGTGCATTTCTTTTACAACATGCTATCCCGACACCGCGGATTGGTGTCGTTCACACGAAAGAAGATATCGCGGCTTCTATAACGCAAGTTGGCATTCCGTGCGTTATGAAGACAGCGGAACAGGGATATGACGGCAAAGGCCAGGTCCGCATCGACGATGCTTTGCAGGCTCCTTTAGCGTTTGTGTCCCTTGGTTCTGTTCCTTGCGTGGTTGAGGAATGGATCGAGTTTGAACGGGAGATGTCCGTGATCGTAGCGGGTGATCAGCATGGGCATGTGACAACGTATGCGGTGATTGATAATGAACATCGGCACCATATACTCCATCTTTCTAAGGCACCTTCTACGTTACCCTTGGAGGTGCAAAAAGAAGCTACAGACATTGCTCGACAAATCGCCAAAGCTTGTTCGTTGGTAGGCTTGCTTACCGTAGAAATGTTTTATGCCAAAGACGGTAGAGTGCTTGTCAATGAATTGGAACCGCGTCCTCATAATTCTGGTCATCATACGCAGGTTTCCGCAGTCACTAGTCAATTTGCGCAATTGTGCCGTGCGATGGCAGGTCTAGAGCTAGGCTCTACAGAACAACAGCCTGCAGCCATGATGAATATACTTGGCGATATGTTTTTAAAGACCAATGAGCAACCCTATACGAGTCCAGGGTTTATAACCCCCTTAGTAAATGACGTGACTATTTTTTATTACGGTAAGCAACAGGCACGAGCCGATCGCAAGATGGGACACATCTTGGCTCTCGCAAATGATGTCGAGGCGGCTGCTCAAAAAGTGCGGTTACAAGAGAAAGAGTTGGTGACAAAGTATGGCAGTGGAACCGGCGAACACGGTGCAACTTCTTGAGGGGTTGAATCCGCCACAAAAAGAAGCGGTGCAGCACACGCAAGGCCCGCTATTGATTATTGCCGGTGCTGGAAGCGGTAAGACAAGTGTACTAACACGCCGCATCGCGTATCTTATTGCACATGATCGAGTGGCCCCTTGGAGTATTTTAGCCATCACATTTACCAATAAAGCAGCCAGTGAAATGCGCCATCGCGTAGAAGCACTCGTTGGCGTGGATGCTGCTGATATTTGGGTGGCAACTTTTCATGCCACCTGTGTACGCATTTTGCGTCGGGATATTGACAAACTGGGGTATGCGAAGCAATTTACGATCCTTGATGCAGGCGATCAATTGACCGCTGTGAAAAGAAGTCTCGAGGCTCGCAATATCGATCCGAAGAAATTTGACCCGCGAGCTATCTTGTCAGCGATCAGCCATTATAAAAATCAGTTGGTTGAGCCCTCAAGAGCGGCGAAGCAGGCGCAAACGCTTTTTGAGCAAGTGGCCGCTGAAACGTATAGGGATTATCAGGCGCGGTTGCGATCGCAAAATTCATTGGATTTTGATGATCTCATCATGAAAACAGTCGAACTTTTTTCTAACGACCCGCAAGTATTAGCGTATTATCAGGCAAAATTTCAGTATGTCTTGGTCGATGAATACCAAGATACAAATCACAGCCAATATCGTCTCATTCAGCTTTTAAGTGGGCGTTATCAAAACCTATGCGTTGTTGGCGATTCAGATCAATCGATCTACCGTTGGCGGGGAGCCGATATCAGCAATATCTTGTCATTTGAAAAAGATTATCCGACCGCAAAAGTGATCATGCTAGAACAAAATTATCGTTCTACACAAATGATTTTGAGAGCTGCTAACGGTGTTATTGAAAACAATACAAACCGGCCAGACAAGAAATTATGGACAGATAACGATCCTGGTGAACTGGTGCACTTGTACCGTGCGTTGGATGAACGTGATGAGGCAAACTATGTCGTAGGAGAAGTCCATCGTCGCGTACGGGAGCAGTCTTTTATCTTTGCGGATGCGGCGATATTATATCGGACCAACGCCCAATCCCGTGCTATCGAAGAAGCTTGTCTGAAAGCGGGTATTCCTTATCGGGTGTTTGGCGGCATTAAGTTTTATGAACGTAAAGAAATTAAAGATATTATGGGCTATCTTCGCCTCATCGCCAATCCTGATGATGATCTAGCCCTACTACGTGTCATCAACATGCCCAAACGAGGGATCGGTGATGGTACGATCGCTCGTATTACGGAGTATGCCTCAGAACATCAAATGTCTCTTTTTTCGGTGATGGAAGATATCACGATGTTAGGATTGGCGAGTCGATTCACACAAGCCATCGAAGAATTTGTTCGTATGCTTAAGCAGATCGCTGCGCAAGAGACCTTTTTGTCCGTGACAGAGTTATTAGAACAGGTGTTCGTGCGAACTGGATACCGTGATATGCTGACGCGAGAAGGTACGATTGAGGCGCAGACGCGTCTGGAAAATATGGAAGAGTTGCTGACTGTTACGCAGGAATATGAAAAGCGGAACCCAGAAGGTGGTTTAATCGGCTTCTTGACCGACGTGGCTCTTCTTGCTGATGCAGAACAAGAAGGCGGGGTAGGTGAGGGCTTGACCTTGATGACCTTGCATAGTGCCAAAGGCCTGGAATTTCCTGTCGTCTTTTTAGTTGGTATGGAAGAGGGCGTTTTTCCCCATTCGCGCAGTGCCGTTGACATGGAAGAACTGGCTGAGGAAAGACGATTATGTTATGTCGGCATCACTCGGGCAAAACGTGAATTGTATGTAACTTGCGCAGCGATGAGAATGCTGTTTGGTCAAACAAAAACCAATCCTCCATCACGGTTTTTGGCAGAAATTCCGAGCCAACTTATCGAGGAAATTTCTCCAAAGCGCAAACCTTCGTTTACGACGCCAAGCGTAGCCGCGTACGCGATTAGCCACACGCCAAAAGGATTTGGTGGCGACGTAACGCTGGATTGGCAAGTGGGCCAACAAGTTATGCACAAAAAATGGGGCATGGGAACAATTATGGAGCGATTTGGTGAAGGCGATGACCTGGAGTTGACCATAGCGTTCGATCCGCCCATTTTATCACGGAAGTTGTTAGTCAAATATGCACCCATCACAAAGGTGAGTGACGAGCTTGAATGATCAGTTGCGCATCGACGAATTGCGTTCTCAACTGCGTACCTACGATTATCATTATCATGTGTTAGATGATCCGATTATTAGTGATGAGCAGTACGACCGACTTTTTTGCGAACTTGTCGACCTTGAAGCACTGCACCCGGAATGGGTTTCAACAGATTCCCCAACGCAGCGTGTGGGAGGAGTCTTAGCCGAGGGATTTGATAAAGTTTCGCATGACATTCCCATGCTTTCTTTAGGCAACGTGTTTTCTGCAGGAGAAATTGCTGAATTTGATGAACGAGTACGCGCAATTGCAGGTGATGATGTTGCTTACGTTTGTGAGCTGAAAATTGACGGCTTAGCTATCTCGTTGCACTATGAAGAAGGGCTATTTGTGCAGGGTGCGACACGTGGGGATGGGACGATCGGCGAAAATATCACAGCTAATTTGCGAACGATACGCGCTATTCCACTTCGCTTACATGAACCGCTCTCTGTTGAGGTGCGCGGAGAAGCGTATCTTTCACGAAAGTCATTTGCGTCGCTCAATGTTTCAAGGCAGGAGGAAGGGGTGGCGCTTTTTGCCAACCCGAGAAACGCTGCAGCAGGTTCTTTACGACAACTTGATCCTCAGGTTGTTGCCAAACGTGGATTATCGTTTTTTGCCTATGCTATGCCTGACGCGAAAGGTATCGTGCAAAGCCAGCATGAAGCGCTTCTTTTCATGCAAAAGTCGGGTTTTCCGGTCAATCCCTACTTTGCGTTATGCCATACTGTATCGGATATCGTAAGCTATATTGAAAAGGCAGAAAAGCTTCGAGAAACCTTGCCGTATGATATCGATGGTGTTGTCATTAAGGTCAATTCGTTTTCCGTCCAAGAACAGTTGGGCTTTACAGCAAAGAGCCCACGCTTTTCAGTCGCCTACAAGTTTGCTGCTCAAAGAGCACATAGTAGGTTGTATCACGTCGAGTGGAGTGTCGGACGCACTGGTGTTGTCACACCAACAGCTGTTATCGACCCTGTGTTTCTAGCCGGAACTACGGTGAGTCGGGCTACGTTGCATAATGAGGATGTGATCAAAGAAAAAGATGTGCGCTTGGGCGATATGGTAGTTGTCCAAAAGGCGGGTGACATTATTCCTGAAATTGTGGGACCTGTTATCGCTTTACGTACGGGACAAGAAGTCCCTATCGAGTATCCTACCCGGTGTCCTGCTTGCGACACGCCCTTAGTACGTCTAATGGATGAAGCCGCATGGCGCTGCGTCAATGAATCTTGCCCTGCAAAGCAGATGGAGAAATTGATTTATTTTGCCTCGCGACATGCGATGAATATCGATGGTATGGGTGAGGCTATGGTTGAAGCGCTTTTCCATGGCGGACTTGTTCGTGATGTCACGGACTTTTACACGCTAGAAAAGAATGATTTGTTACGGTTAGAGCGCATGGGTGAAAAGTCGGCCTCAAAACTCACCGATGCCATTGCTAAGAGCAAGGAGCAACCTTTAGAGCGAGTACTTATTGGGCTAGGGATTCGCCTTGTCGGAGAAAAAGCAGCGAAGGTGCTTGCTACCACTTTTTCATCGATGGATTCGTTGATGCAAGCATCGCAAAACGAATTGCAGACGATTCCCGACGTGGGGCCGAAGATGGCGCAAAGTATCGTTCAGTACTTTGCTCAGGAAGCCAACCGCGATCGTGTAATGCGTCTTCGTGAATTGGGCTTGACGATGAAAAGCACAGTTCGAGAGCAGAGCCGTCCTGGAGGTCCATTTGTCGCAAAAACTGTGGTCGTTACGGGGACTTTTACTACGATGACGCGGCAAGATGCTGTGTCGCGCATTGAACAACAAGGTGGTAAGGTTAGTTCAAGTGTGAGCAAAAAGACGAATTACGTGATTTATGGGCAAGATGCTGGTTCAAAGCTTGCAAAGGCACAACAACTTCTCATAGAGCTGCCTGATTTGCCCTTGCGCATTATAACCGAAGATGAGTTTTTGGATTTGCTAAACGCCAAACAGACAGGCGCCTAGCAGTCGTCGCGTGTCTGTTTGGCAATTGATCGCTTTACTTAACGGCCGCGAATATAATGGCCAACATCTTGGCGATAGTGGCGTTTAATACGAATGACATGATAGCGTCTCGAGTATCGCCCAACGAGAAATGCCAGCGGTATCGTGATCACTTCGACCGCTGCCCACCAGTTCATAGGCATCCCTCTTCCAGTTTGTCTCCTTATGATTTTATGTCGGCAAACAGGCGAACAGAACGGGTGACGAACGAATTCGTTTTCTCCCGATGCCATATTTGGTATACTAACAACGGCTTTGATCATCATGGGGAGGCTTTAGCAATGTTGTATTTGCTGGCTTTCGTCTTCAGTTTTTTGCTGGTTTTTCTAACGGTGCCATTCGTTCAAAAGCTGGCCATGAAGACGGGTTTTGTCGATATGCCAAACCAACGTAAGATTCACAAATCCCCGATTCCATTGCTTGGTGGAGTCGCTATCTACGCCGGATTTGTCATTACGGCAGGTGTATTTACCCATCGATCACAAGAATACTGGGGACTTGCGCTTGGTGGGTTGATCATTTTTCTGATCGGTATTATCGACGATTTTTATAAGACAAGAAAACGTGATTTGCCAGCATGGCCAAAGTTTCTCATCCAGATCGTGGCTGCTAGCATGCTGCCTTTTTTTAATATCACGATTCAAGGAATAAACATTCCTTTTGAGCATGGTGCTTTTGTGACTTTTCCGATGTGGTTACGCTATATCACTACGATAATCTGGGTTGTTGGTATTACTAACATGATGAACTTTCTTGATGGTGTGGACGGGTTGGCAGCTGGGATCGCGGCAATCTCATCGACGACACTCTTTTTGATTGCTTTAGTTAAAGGGTTGCCAGCCATGGCCATGCTGTCTGTGATTTTAGTCGGAACGTCGTTAGGGTTTTTGCGCCACAACTTTCATCCTGCACGAATCTTTATGGGTGATGCCGGTGCAACGTTTCTAGGCTATGTGCTAGCAGCGATTGCGGTTGATGGCGCTTTTAAATCAGCGACATTAGTCTCTGTTGCTATACCGGTATTTGCTCTTGGCGTCCCTATTATGGACGCATTTTACGTCATTATTCGACGCTTTCGGGAAAATCGTCCGATCTATGTTGCGGATAAAGGGCACACATTTCATCGTTTGATCGATTCGGGATTGTCGCAAAAACAGACGGTAACTTTCTTATATCTATTAGGTATATGCTTTTCTTTAGCGTCTATTGTTATTTTGTTAGCGGTTAAAGGACAAGGCTGAATATAGACAGACGTTGATACGTTTGATTGAGGAGGAAGTTGTATGACGTTATCCAAAGCAGATGTCGATCATGTGGCGCGTTTGGCACGACTTGATTTGTCCGAGCAAGAAAAAGCAGAATTAGCTGAAGAACTTAGTGCCATTCTTGATTACGCAAGTCAATTGCAAGAAGTGGATTTAGATGCTGTGGAACCGATGAGCCATGTGTCGGGACAACACGCGGTTTTTCGCAAGGATGAACCCCATGTATCCTTGCCTCCAGACGTTGTATTGAAAAATGCTCCCGACGCAGAAGACCAGCAATTTAAAGTTCCGGCGATAATGGAGGGTTAATGGTGCTCGATTTCTCACAAGGTATACGAAAGCTTCACGAGGCTCTACGTGCAGGGACGACAACGCCTGAGAGGCTGCTTAACGAAAGTTTTGAGCGAATCGAACACGCGGATGGTGAGATTAATGCGTTCTTGCGCGTGAATGATCTTGTTTCTCGTGATCGTTTAACGACAAAGGCAGCAATCGCAGACGCATTTTCACCAAAGCATTTGCTCGATGGGATCCCATATGCTTTAAAAGATAATATGTGCTATGAAGGTATCGAAACCACATGCGCAAGCAAAATTCTTGAAGGTTACATACCACCTTATACAGCGACGGTAGCGCAAAAACTCGACGATGCTGGAGCGATACTTGTCGGAAAAGCGAACATGGATGAATTCGCCATGGGATCATCGACGGAGAATTCAAGTTATTTTCCTACAAAGAATCCTTGGCATAAAGAATATGTGCCGGGTGGATCTTCTGGCGGATCAGCAGCGGCGGTGGCAGCTGGTATGGTTCCTTACGCGCTTGGTTCTGATACGGGTGGTTCTATTCGTCAACCGTCCGCTTTTTGCGGCGTAGTTGGCCTTAAGCCGACATATGGGCGTGTATCGCGGTACGGGCTTGTGGCGTTTGCGTCTTCGTTTGATCAGATCGGTCCTATCACCAACTCAGTTGAAGATGCGGCAATTGTGCTTCAAGCCATCGCAGGGGCCGATACCCATGATGCAACATCAGCGCACATAGATGTGCCTGATTTTAGTGCCAAACTAACGGGAGATATTCGCGGTCTAAAAGTTGGTGTGGCCCCGGAGTTTTTCGCCGATGCGATGGATGAAGGGGTACGTCAGCGTGTAGAAGAGGCCGTCAAAGTGCTGAAGGAACTCGGTGCGGAGATTCAACCAATTAGCCTGCCACATACCAATTATGCCATTGCAACTTACTACCTGTTGGCGCCAGCTGAAGCATCATCGAATTTGGCCCGCTTTGATGGTGTGCGGTACGGCTATCGCTCACAAAATGCACAAAATCTCCTCGATATGTACAGTAAAACACGAAGCGAAGGGTTTGGCCGGGAGGTTAAACGACGCATTTTGATCGGGACCTATGCCTTGTCCTCTGGTTATTATGACGCCTATTATAAGCGCGCACAAAAAATGAGAACGTTGATTCGCCAAGATTTTGAACAAGCTTTTTCACAAGTGGATGTGATCGTATCGCCGACCACACCGACTCCTGCGTTTTTGCTTGGTGAAAAGACGAAAGATCCTGTCACCATGTACATGACCGATATGTGTACGATCCCTGTTAATCTTGCTGGCCTGCCAGCAATCAGCGTGCCGTGTGGTTTGTCACAGGGCTTGCCTGTTGGATTGCAAATTATCGGTAAGATGTTTGATGAGCAGACGATATTGCAAGTGGCCGACGCTTATGAGAAGGCAGTCGATTTTGCCGCAGTACGTACGGCTCATAGGAAGGAGGCGAAGTAACCGTGTATGAAACTGTTATTGGTTTAGAAGTTCACGTCGAACTTGGGACGAAAACGAAGATATTTTGTGGTTGTGAAACAGAGTTTGGGGCTCCTCCAAATACCCATGTGTGCCCTGTGTGCATGGGGAGCCCGGGTGTTTTGCCAGTGTTAAATGAACAAGCTCTGCGACTTGGAATGAAAGCCGCTATGGCTTTGCATTGTGAAGTGCGCAAAGACAGTAAATTCGATCGCAAAAATTATTTTTATCCTGATAGTCCGAAAGCCTATCAAATCTCGCAATACGATGAGCCGATCGGTGAACATGGCTATATCGATATCGAGGTGGGGGGACAAGTACGGCGTATTGGCATCACGCGTGTTCATCTTGAAGAAGATGCGGGCAAATTGAATCACTCAGTCTTTGGTGATGCATCGTACGTTGACTTTAATCGAGTCGGCATTCCGCTAATTGAGATTGTTAGTGAACCGGATATTAAAACAGCAGAAGAGGCTCGGCTGTATCTTGAGGAACTTAAGGCGATCATGCAATATTGCGCTGTGTCCGAATGTAAGATGGAAGAAGGATCCTTGCGTTGTGATGCAAATATTTCGCTGCGACCGATTGGCCAAAAGGAATTGGGTACAAAGACAGAAATCAAAAATATGAATAGTTTTCGCCATGTCGAACGTGGTCTCTTGTTTGAACAAGAACGTCAGGAGGCCATGTTATATCGTAACGAAAAGATCGTGCAAGAGACTCGGCGTTTGGATGAATCGACAATGTCGACTATCTCTATGCGCTCAAAAGAAGACGCACACGATTACCGTTATTTTCCGGAGCCTGATTTGCCGCGCATTGTCGTCTCCGATCGTTTTCTTGCTGAATGTTTGGCGGAAATTCCGGAATTGCCTGCGCAAAAACGTGCTCGTTTCGTTCAGGACTATGGATTGCCTGACTATGATGCCAGTGTGTTAACGGCGAATCGCCCGTTAGCTGAGTTTTTTGACGAAACGGCCAAACGCGTAAAAGACCCGAAGGTTGCGAGTAACTGGATCATGGGCGATGTTTTAGGTTACTTAAAAACAACGGATGCGACGATAGAAACTTTTGCGATCTCCTCGATGCAACTAGCCGAGTTAATCGATTTGATCGATAATGGCACGATTTCAACGAAAATCGCCAAATCAGTCTTTAAGGATATGCTTGAAACGGGAAAAGACGCAAAGATTTTGATCGCGGAACAAGGTCTTGTTCAGATTTCGGATGAGTCTGAGTTACGTGCGATCGCGCAAAAGGTAATTGAGAACAATCCTAAATCTGTTCAGGATGTGTTAGCAGGTAAGGAGAAAGCTATCGGTTCTCTTGTTGGTCAGATGATGAAGGAAACGAAGGGTAAAGCCAATCCGCAAGTGGTCAATCAGATTTTGAAAGAGCTTATCACAGGATAAGGGGTGGACCTGTGCGGCCAAAGATTCGCCTGATCTATAATCCTACAGCAGGTAAGGAAGCCTTCCGCTCTAAGCTTGCTGAGGTGTTGCGCATTTTAGAAGAGTCGGGACTGGAAGCATCCTGCCATGCCACGCGCGGTGAAGGCGATGCGAAAATGGCGGCTGTCGAGGCGGCAGTGGACGGCTTTGCGTATGTCGTGGCGTGCGGTGGAGATGGCACGGTCAATGAAGTGGTCAGCGGCCTCGCCAAGGTGCAGGCACGTCCTGTGCTTGGTATTATTCCAGCGGGAACAACCAATGACTTGGCGCGTGCTTTGGGTATCCCATTTCAAATTGAAGAAGCAGCAAAACTGATCGCAAAGCGTTATGAGATTCCACTTGATCTTGGACGTATTCAATTAGGTAATAAGGATCGTGCCGAGCAAGCGCAACGTTACTTTGTCAATATCGCTGCGTGTGGGAAGTTGACGGAAATCACCTATGATGTGCCAAGTAAGATGAAAACGATGTTGGGGCAACTAGCTTACTATATGAAAGGCCTCGAATTGTTGCCTGGTCTTCGACCAATCCACTTGCGCGTCGAGTCACCGGAAAATGTTTATGATGGACAGGCTATGCTGTGTCTCATCACGAATTCGCGTTCGGTAGCAGGATTTGAGCGCATTGCTCCTTTGGCATCAGTTAATGACGGTCAATTTGATGTTTTACTGGTCAAACCGACGAATCTTGGTGATATGATTCGCTTGGTTTCGGCTGGGTTGCGTGGCGAACATACGGCAGACGAGCGCGTGATGTATTTTCATGCTAATTCGATACGACTATCGTCCACGGAGATGGTTGACGTCAATATTGATGGTGAATATGGTGGGGAATTACCGACAAGCATTCAGGTGATGCAACATCATCTGTCTATTATCGTTGATGAGAGGAAGCATTGATGTTGGAGACTCATGAAAAGGCATCGCGCATATCTCCTGTGCATGTGTTTCAGGAATTGGAAGTAACGATTGATCGCCTGGGTTATCGCGGCGAAGGAGTTGCGCGATTTGAAGGCTTCACGATTTTTGTGGAGCAGGCTTTACCGGGTGAGCGTGTCCTCGTCAAAGTGACTAACGTGGAAAAATCCTATGC
>DAHWJX010000002.1:0-19046 GCA_027343965.1 Caryophanales bacterium
AACTCGCTTAACCGCACGACAATTGGACATGTGCATTAAGATAGGTTCGTTGTTTGGAGCTACATGTTTTCTCCATCCGTTTTCATCAGCACGGTCATACACATCAGGATCAACAAAGTTATACAACTTCACGATAGGACAGCGTGGTTTAAACAGTTCATTGGTCTGGTCTATCAAACTTTGCGATACGGCCGTCACAACATCGCTTTTTTCAATACCAAGGCGAATGACATCTTGCAGCAACGGATCTTGTGCCAGCACGGTGACATCAGTACCATGAAGTGTCGTAATCACCGGGATATTTTTATTGCCCAACATTTGTTTGGCCAAAAAAGCACACACTGCATAAGGAATCGCGTAATGAACGTGCAACAGGTCCAAATCATAATGCTTCACGACTTCTGCCATTTTCGCCGCAAGTGCCAGGTCATGAGGTGATATCTGCAAAACAGGGTAATTTTCAGTTTCTACCTCGTGCACATAGATATTTTCTTGAAACAATCCCAAACGAAAGGGAATCCCTGACACGATAAAATGTACTTCGTGACCTCGTCTTGCCAAAGCTTTTCCAAGTTCTGTAGCAACCGCGCCAGAACCTCCTAAAGTAGCATAACAGCTGATACCGATGCGCACACCGTTCGCCTCCTGTCTTTACCTATGGTGCAAGCGTTGCAGCAAGCGACGATACTACAATAGGCTCTTCGCGCCAAAATCCTTCGGCATAAGCAACTCCGGTCTGTTGTCCAAAATAACGATCGCGCCCTTCGATCATAGGCATAAAAGAACCTCTTGTGATCGGGGTATCCACACCTTCAGCCTTCACAAATTGTGACCTATACTGTGCTAAGGCAGCCCTTTTTTTGTCATACACATGAGACACATCAACGACGAACGAAGCTTTATCCACGCTATTAATCATATAATGGTACATCGCTTTAGGACGGTGCGGTGCAAGTCCATCATCGTATCGTCGTAATCCAGAAGTAAAAAATGCCTCATAAATGAGTCGAGCACACGCTCCATGATCGGGATGCCGGTCACTCGTCATCGGGGCTACGATCACTTCAGGTCGATAGGTGCGAATCACGCGCACAACAGATGCAATTGAGTCTTCGTTGATTACAATGCCCCGATCTGGGATCGATAGGCAAATCCTCTCGGATATACCTAGAATATCGGCAGAGGCTAACGCCTCTTTGCGACGCGTGATCGGATCGCCATTGGTCGACATCTCTGCTTGTGTCAAGTCGCACACAACAACGCCATCGGGCGCATGTAGCGCACATAGTCCTCCCGCACCTAATTCAACATCATCTGGATGCGCTCCAAACGCCACTAAAAATGTTCCAAGCACATCAGTTCCCCCTTACGACGGACTATTTGGGCTATCTTCTTGCGAAGATGATGATTCATCGATAATCTCACGCCAAGCAAGAT
This sequence comes from Caryophanales bacterium, assembly GCA_027343965.1. Classification (GTDB taxonomy): domain Bacteria; phylum Bacillota; class Bacilli; order Alicyclobacillales; family SLC66; genus JAKACU01. The sequence goes on from DAHWJX010000002.1 coordinate 1,438, forward strand.
CTCCACGCCATAATCCACGCAAGAGCATTTCAGCTGTAGCAAGATTGGTCGCTACAGGAACATTGTGCACATCGCATAAACGCAATAAAGCGATGATGTCAGGTTCATGAGGTTGTGCCATCAGTGGATCACGCAAGAAGATCAATAGGTCCAAGCGATTTTCTGCAATCAGTGCACCGATTTGCTGATCTCCGCCCATCGGACCACTTTGAAAACGATGAATCGTGAGCTCTGTTGCCATAGCGATGCGTGCTCCCGTTGTGCCCGTAGCGTATAAAACATGACCGTCAAACAACGCTTGATAGGCAGTTGCAAAATTAACCATATCCTCTTTCTTGCGATCATGTGCGACAAGTGCAATATTCACGCGGATAATCCCCTCCCTGTCATTAAAACAAAAAATGCTCCAAGCCATCGATGAGTCCTGTCACGTTCATGACCTGACGAATACCGAGTAACACGCCTGGCATAAAACTTTCCCGAGACATGGAATCATGGCGAATCGTAAGCCGTTCCCCTGTGCCGCCAAAAATCACTTCTTGATGTGCCACAAAACCAGGGAGTCGTACGCTGTGAATCGGAGTCCCCAATACGCTATGTAAGGCGGCTGCATTGGCAAGCGGTACAGGGTTGACCCCCGCTTCCTTACGCGCTTTGGCCATGCGTTCAGCGGTTTTTTGTGCTGTACCAGATGGTGCATCACGTTTTTGGTCATGGTGGTACTCGACAATCTCGGCATAGGGTAAGTACCTGGCGGCTAATTCCGCAGCACGCATCATCAACAACGCACCAATGGCAAAATTCGGGGCATATAAACCACCAAGAGAACGTTCTTCAAGCTCCTGCGTAATTTCCTGCAAAAAAGCTGAAGACAACCCCGTCGTACCTATCACTGGCCGCACCAAATGCGCAATCGCCGAAGTTATGGTTGGAGCGGCGGCGGTTGCATGAGTGAAATCGACAAGCACATGCGGTTTTACTTTTTGAAAACAAACATCAGCCGAAGCAAACACTGGTACAGCGACTGATTCGACATTGAACTCTGGTTCTGCCACCTTTTCAATCCCTGCAACAAGTTCCATATCAGGAGCTGATAACACAGATTTTGCTACCTGATTACCCATTTTACCTTTTATCCCTGCAACAGCCACCAGTATTTTTCTCACAAAGTATAACCAGCCTTTCTTGTCCAGCGATTCTTATCTCGAGTCTGAAATTTTTCCATCACGCGATCATGAGCTTGCGCAAGATCTATGTGCAAACTATTGGCAAGACACGCAACCACAAACAGTATATCCCCTAATTCAAGAGCGATATCGCCTTGTGCTTCCGTGTCTCTTTTAGGCTTTTCACCATAGCTGTGATTCACTTCTCGCGCCAGCTCGCCTAATTCTTCAGCAAGTCTCACAACCAACGTCATAGGTTGAAAATAACCTTCTTCAAACTGCCCAATGTAATCATCTACCTCTTGTTGAACGGTGCGAAGAGTCTTGTCCACGATCGATACTCCCTTCATGCTCCTATTATTATATCCTCATAAGACGTGGACAGCCATCATAGGTTTACAATGAACAATCCGGACACGCTCGAAAAAGGAGGAATCGGGTTGCCCAATCGCCGTAAACATTTATCCATCGTCGTTCTAGCCTGTCTAGCCATTTTGTTTACCGTCTCCCTGGTCGTGTATCCGGAACAAGGAATGGACGCTGCCGTGGCCGGACTTAAGGTTTTTTGGGATGTTGTCTTCCCCTCGTTGTTACCGTTTTTCATTTTGTCGGAGATCCTGCTTGGTTTGGGCGTAGTCAATGCGTTTGGTGTCATTCTCGAACCTCTTATGCGACCCTTATTTAGCGTGCCTGGCGTTGGGGCATTTGCCTTATCGATGGGACTAGCCGCAGGGTATCCGATGGACGCAGTAATCACTTCGAAGTTTCGTCAAGGAGGTTTATGCACACGTATTGAAGGAGAGCGGCTGTTAGCTTTCACGAATACGGCTGATCCACTCTTTATGTTTGGTGCTGTCGCCGTAGGCATGTTCAAATCACCGCAACTTGGTGTTCTTCTCGCGATCGCTCACTACATTTCTTCACTCATCGTTGGAGTAACATTTAAACTCTATGGGCGTAAAGAAGAACGCTTCGTAAAGCCGATGCGGTCACAGGCCCAGCAAGGGAAACTATTTCGACGAGCATATCACGCTATGGTGAAAGCACATCTGGAAGATGCACGACCCTTTGGCAAATTATTAGGGGATGCGGTCAATGACTCCATTCGCACTTTATTGATGATTGGCGGTTTTATTATCTTTTTCTCCGTTTTTTTACGCGTTCTAACCCAAGTAGGTGTGGTGGCTGTAGCAGCTATTCCACTAACCTTTTTATTTGAAGCACTACATATGTCGATCCATCTAGTTCCCCCGTTTATCGCTGGCTTACTCGAGATCGACATTGGCTCCGCCGCAACCGCAGCAACGAATACTCCACTTATTGAAAAGGCGAGTATTGTCAGTGCAATTATTGCATGGAGTGGGCTTTCCGTACACGCCCAAGTAGCCAGTGTTTTGACAAACACCGACATTCGTATGCGCCCTTACTTCATTGCAAGAATTTATCACGCTATCCTCGCTGGTGGCATGACCTATGTCCTTTTTCGCTTAGGCGTAGGTACAAAAGCGGTAACCTACATACCGAAAGTGGTTGCTGCCTTGGCGCCAAATACGTCGTTTGGCCTGTCTCATTGGTTTTTGTCGATTACTGAGGTAGGTGCGTGGATAGCCCTGCTCCTCGGTTGTATGCTCTTATCACTTGTCATCTACCTTATCACGCGTTTTAAAGTCACAGCTTGGTATAGCAAAATATCGTAAACCAATGTTTTCGACAAAAAACGGTTGCGGCCAAATTTAGCCGCAACCGTTTTCTCTTAAAAAAACTGATGAAACAACGTCTGATCCATTAAAACCAATAGGCCTAAGAGCAATGTATAATAGCCAAACGGGCGCAGGCTCATCGTTTTAATCAGTTTCGTCATACCCCAGATAGCGAGGTATCCAGTTACTGCCGATGCAGCTAAGGCTAACCAGAGTGTACTTCCCATCGCCAGTGAGGTAGTGCCCACATCTTTCACTTCAAAAATAGTGGCGCCAAACACGACGGGCACCGATAACAAAAAACTGTATTGGACGGCATCCTCTCTCTTCATGCCAAAACCAAGTGCTGTACACAACGTCAGAGCCGAGCGGGACAACGCCGGTAAAATAGCTGCTCCTTGAGCCAAGCCAATAAAAAAAGCGCCTGACAGAGAAATTCGTTCCTTGGGAATGCCCCTTTGATCAAACCTTGCTTCAACATACAGCAAAAGCACCCCTGTTATTACAAATTCAATACCCAAGGTCGCTCCCGAATGGAAAATTTGTTCAAAGGTTTTTTCGAATAATAGTGCGATGAAAACAGTCGGGATCGTTGATACAAGTAAACGCAACCCCAACTTGGAAAAGGGGCGTCGAACAAGCGCCAAAATCTCACGAAAATAATACGATACCACCGCAAGTAACGTACCTGTGTGCAAAAAAACATCCAGTGCAAGAGAATTCCCTTTTAGAAAAAGTAATTTGTCCACTAAAACTAAATGCCCCGAACTGCTGACAGGTAAAAATTCTGTCAATCCTTGAACGGCGCCAAGAACAATAGCTTGCCAAATGGTCACACAGACATCCCTCCTTAAAAGTAATCTATGGACGAGCAGTCGAAAAGAGTACAAGCAACATGAATCATCATGCCCTTGAATACCTTCTTAAAAGAAATGGAGGAATCCGTGTGCGCCGCATGGCCTTGACTGATGCCTGGAAAATCGCTGCTACCTATATTGGAACGGTTGTCGGCGCCGGTTTTGCGTCCGGCCAAGAGGTCATGCAGTTTTTCACTCGATTTGGCTCGATGGCCATCATCTCGATCCTGCTTAGTACGGTGTTGTTTTATCTACTGGGAGCCAGAGTGATGCAAGTGGGGAGGACATTAGACGCGCCATCTTTTGGTCTCGTGATATCTTCACTAGTAGGAGAAAAGCTCGGAAAATTTATGCAAATTGTCATGCTTATCATGCTATGTGGTGTCACGATCACGATGGTTGCCGGCAGTGGCGCCCTGCTATATGAACAATGGCATATCCCTATCGCCGCAGGTTCTCTTTTTACAATAATTCTAACGGGCATCGTTCTCTCTTTTGGTATGCGCGGCGTTATATCGGCTAACTCAATCATCGTTCCCATCATGATTCTCTTTATCTTCATCGTTTTTTTGTCTCGCGTAACGCCGCACTATGCTTTATCGATGGACGTAGCGCACCTTTCCCCATTTCAAAGCATCTTATCGGCTCTATCGTATGTCGGTTTCAATGTGGGGTTATCCTTGACGGTGCTCATCCCCCTGGGTAGACAGGCTGTTGACCAACGCACCTTGCAAATAGGCGCTCTCTTAGGTGCTATAGCTCTTGGATTAATGCTGTTGTTTATTCACCTTCTTCTCGTAAATGCATTTCATGGACCACATTTCGTCCAAATTCCAATGGGATATATCGCTAAGCAACTTCCTCCACTCTTTCGGTTGCTATTTATCGGTACGTTATGGGCAGAAATATTCTCCACCCTCGTATCGAACGTATATGGAATCGCGCACGAAATGGTCCATCATCGTCGCCAATTATATCTCGCTACCATGGCGGTGATTCTTGCTGTCACATACTTTGGCAGCCAAATTGGATTTAGCACCATGGTCTCTAACGTTTACCCTATTTTCGGTTATCTAGGTATCGTAATGTTGATTGCTGTCCTTGCTTAGTGAAATGACCTAGATCAGGTTATAATGGAAGCGGTAAGCATCCTAAGGAGTGTGCCGTCATGAAGCGAATCCTTCCCTATTTCCTCATCCTTTTAGGTTCATTTGTCTATGCGGTCGGCCTCAACGCTTTTATCATCGGCAATGGGCTGGCTGAGGGCGGTTTTGTTGGTATTTCCCTAGTGCTCTACTATAAGTTTCACGTGATTGTCGGATTGTCTTTTTTTGTGTTTAACATTCCTGTACTACTTCTTGGCTGGAAGTTTTTTGGCCGCCATTTCATTATTAAGACTGTTCTTGGTGTTGTAGCGGTTTCCGCATTTAGTGTGCTGACTTCTCACTTTGGCCAACATGTCCATGATCGCCTGCTTGCGGCGTTATATGGTGGCGTACTTTGCGGAGCAGGGTTAGGTTTGATTTTTCGCAGCGGAGGCACCACAGGGGGCACGGATATTCTTGCTCGCATTGTGGGACATTTTTGGGGTCATTCCATGGGGAAAGTCATGTTTGCTTCTGATGTTCTTGTGATTTCACTCGTGGCATTGGTTCTCGGCAAAGAGATTGCCATGTACTCGCTCGTTGCCCTATTTGTTGCCAGTCGTGTGATTGATTTTGTGATTGACGGCATATCATCGTCGCGAGCCACGATGATCATCAGTGAGCATGCACCGAGCATCGCGACACGCATTCATGTTGAATTAGGCCGAGGAACAACATTCTTACAAGGATATGGTGGCTACACAGAAAAGGCAAAGCAAGTCATCTATTGTGTCGTCAATCGCAATGAGCTGATCCGGTTGCAGGCGTTGGTTCATGAGGAAGATCCCCGTGCTTTTTTAGTCTCTAATGACGTTCATGATGTACTGGGTGAAGGTTTCACCTTCTGAATCTGGATAACAGACAACCAGTACGCCGTTACGAGAAGCGTCATCAAAGGGGTTAACACCGTCATCATAGGTAGCATCGACATTTTTGGCAAGTATGGAAAAACGCCATACACGTAATCACCATAATCATTGATTAACAATGTAGCCAAGGCAATGAGCAACCCTGTCGTAGCAAAGCGCAAAAAGTGTAAGACGTGTGTATACAAGACTGCTTCGAAAGCCATAAGAAAATGCGATACAATAAGCAACCAGCCCTCAAAATGCAACGCACTGCCTGCGATTCGAGCAAATAAGAGAATATAAACACACCACAAGCCGTACTTCACCATCCACATAACTGCTACAGCTGAGATGACTTGTGTCCAACCGCTATGGCTACGGCGAATTGTTAACCACATAGCGATAATGAAAAAAGTAACAGAAAGTGGACTATCAGGTACAAATAGTATAAAGTACCATGATGTATGTTGAATCTGTCCAACATACCACCAATACCCTAGGATGGTTCCGATAGCATTCATGGTTAAAACGAGCCATAAAAACCATGCGCTTGTTAACCATTTTAGCACCAAATGACCCCCTTCACTTTTTCCTACCGTTTTATAGTGTGACTCGAACTTTTCCTTATAATGCGCCAAGACAAAAAAGTGCAGTTACGTACACATAAATGTACATAACTGCACCTAAAAAATGGTAGATTATACAATCCATTTGATTATTTTTGCGTTTGCGTAGCCAGCCAGTCAACCACTTGTTGCAGTTGAACGCTGCTTGTCAAACCGCCGGAAGGCGGCATATTGGGATTAAACCCTTTTTTGACGACCGGAAGCAACTGGCTGGATGTAGCTGCATTGCCGATGCCAAGTAATTCCGGACCAAATCCGCCTTTGAGATCCGTTCCGTGACAACCGGAGCACGTGTTTTGAAAGACAGTATAACCAGGCATGGATGTATTCAACAAGGCAGTACTCGTAGGATGTGATACAGCAAAAGGCAAGCCACCAGTTGCACTTGTCGTCCCACCACCAGCAGATCCACTTACTTCGTACTGATGCTGTTGATAAGCCTCAGCCGTCAGCCAAATTGACATAAAGACAAACAGCACCATCGCTGTCGCCGCAATCGGACGATGGATTGGTCTGCGCGTCTTCCCCCGATCTAACCATGGCACGAACATCAGGAGCAAAATGCTAATAATCGGAATCGCAACGGTCCCCCAGGCGAGATCCGGGCCAGGAAAGTATTTTAAGAACTGGTACAGAAAATAAAAATACCAGTCAGGCATAGGAATATACGTTGAATCGCTTGGATTCGCAATAGAGCCTAGATGAACATGGTTATTGATCACCCAGATCATAAAAGCAGTCAAGAACATGGCTCCTGCAATCCATTCTTTTAACAAAAAGTTAGGGAAAAACGGTTCGCGCCCATCATGCATCTTTCGATTCACCCATCGCTTGCGAGGGGCTCCTTTAATTCTATCTTTCGGATCGTCCGCAGACACCTTGTCTACCTCCCTAGTTACATTGGTCCAGCGATGCCCGCTTTACGAATCATAATAAAGTGAAGTCCTAACAAGACCAACAAAGCGGCAGGAAGGAAAAACACGTGAATGGCAAAAAACCGTGTCAAGGTTAAAGCGCCAAGTGTAGACCCACCCGTCAAGAGAAGCTTAATGTAAGGTCCAATAATCGGAACCGAAGCCGCAATATTGGCGCCGACGTCGGTCGCCCAATAGGCTTGCTGATCCCATGGCAATAAATAACCGGTGAAACCGAACGCCAAGACGACGACAAATATCAAAACGCCGATGATCCAGTTGAGTTCGCGTGGTGCACGATAGGCCCCTGTGAAAAATACCCGAAGCATGTGTAAAAACATCATGATAATAGCCAGTGATGCGCCCCAAAAATGCATTCCACGAACAACTTGGCCGAGCAACACCTGATTGGAAATGTATTGCACGCTATAATAGGCGTTATGAATATCAGGCACATAGTACATCGCCAAAAACATACCAGAAAGAATTTGCGTTACGATAATAAGAAATGTCAGACCGCCAAAGCAATACACAAAGGACGACATCTTGACCGCCGGATTTACATGAGCCGGCACATCATGATCGGCAATATCACGCCACAAAGGGGTAATATTGAGACGTTCGTCAATCCAATCATAAGTACGTTTGATCATTTATGTGGTTCACCTACCCATGTCATTTCGCCGCAAACGCTAATGTGGTCTCATACCCTACCTGCGAGCCCTCTCACCTCCTGAAACACCTGACGCAGGTCTTGACAAAACTACTTGCCAAAAGTAATTGGGTTGATAAAGACTGTCACGTTTGCCTTAGCACATTCCCCTATGATTAGTTTTACGGTTTTCTAGATACTAGCACAAGTAGGCTGTGTGACGAAAACTCGACAGGTATTTAATATTTTTGGTTCCAAAGTGTTTCAACGACCATTTGCAAGCGATCGGATATCTGTTGCAAATACTTTTCACCTGCTTGCGCAGTGGCGCGGTTTGCTTTCAAACGGTCAGCAGACTTTTGGTCAACATCAACCAATCCCTTGGCAATCGTTAACATGAGTGATGTGTCATGCTCTCCAGACGGTATGTATGTATCAGGTGCTAAGTCCAAACCATCATGCCACCACACAAATGAAGCAGTCTTCAGGGCAGTATTTGAAAATGCATCAAAGAAAGCTTGCTCTTTATGTAGGCTATCACTTAAGAGTACTGCATAGGTGATGGGCAGATAGCGTGAAAAAACGTTCATAGATTCTTGCAAGAGTGCGCAGAATTGTTCATGGGGTATGGAAAAAAATGCATTTTCGTCATTCACGAGATCCACGCCTTGAACAGGTATGGTCAATACACGACCCCCTAGCCGTTGTTCAAGCGTATCCCGAATTTTACGTACAATAAACCACGATGAACCCATAGGTAAGTGACTTGGCCTTTGCGTCATGCCACAAAAGGTGAATAAAACCGTATCGTGATATGACTTTGTTTCGCGTAATTCTTGAGCATTCATTTCTTCTACACGCAAAGCTATCGCATCCTTTCTGCCACATAGTATCACAGGATCCAAGAAAAGCAGGCAATCCCTGCCCATGAGGACAGGAAATGCCTGCTTAGTACGTAAACAAGTGATTAAAGAGCTGATTGTACAAAAAACATGTTTGCACCTTGCTCTTTTGCATGCACATTACGTGCTCGGTCAGATTCTACATGTGCCAAGCCCAAATCTCGCATCGTCATTTGCACACCGGCACGAATTCCCTTTTCTGCCTGGACGGATAAAGAATATGCTGAACTTATCGCTTTAGAAATAGCAGCTGCAGCAAATGGGGCGACATGCGATATATCGTATCCTACCTGCACAAACCCATGCAGAATGCCTCGGGTAGCTTGCGCTATCGTCCAAGCATGAAACGGTTGGTTTGACCTTAGAATCACCATCATTGCATGATATGCCGTTTCCTCAACTTGTGAGATACGTTCAGATGGTTCTGCTAGGTACGTGACGGACGATGCCACTTCTTGCATAAGTACTGGTCCAATCCTGCTTGGTTCAAGTTGACCAATACGAAAATCCTCCATGATCAAATCCATCATCAAACACCTCTCTTTGCGCCGACGAGGTTAGCTGACGGGTTTGGGAAAAGAGATTCCCTACCGGATACATCCGGATACACCCCTACAACACGGTTCCCCCGCTTCCAAAAACCTTGGAACTAGGCCTATGCTTTATTTGGATGCTACGGTCTTATTGTAGCCTACTCCCACGTTCGAAGCAATGCCTTGTATTGGTAAGATAGTTCCGCAAATGCGCTGCGGTCTTTACGGTCAAGAGCTTCGTCAATACGTTGTCGTAAAAAAGTGCACTGATGGTCATACTGCACGTGATCAAGCCACATCTCAGCTTCGAGTCCTGTCATAATATCGCGTTTCGATTGTACCTTCAATTCAGCCTCCTGACTCTCTAGGACAGCTGAATATTCTACACAGTGCGCGCGATCACGAAAGTAAAGCGTGATGTACAATTCTTCATTAGGATGATTATGCAAATCAAGGAAGGCTTTTTCCACATCCGACGTGACGCGCCGATTCTTATAAAACTTAAAGGCCGTCATATTCACGCACGTAGTAGACATGAATAACGCTTTTGGCGAACGTTCCAAGCGATCGGTAAAATGAGTTTTTTCAAGCAGGCTTTCATTGGACGCCACATATTGCAAAAGCCATTCAGCTTCGGGGTTTTTCAGGTTGAAGTGTTCTAAAAACCAGTGGATAAATCGTTTCTTGTCCGCAACCGTGATTATTTCCCTCATGGCGTCTTCTCCCCTTCCATAAACAAAGAGACATGCCTAGCAGGCGATAAAAATTACGGCTTTGTTCTTTGTTTATTCGAGAAACCGTCCATGATTTCCTTCTTTCAAGCCTAAATTTCAGGAATTTCTCGCACCATGGCATCTGCACCGGCAAATTGCACCATAAAACCGAGTTTCCTTAGCACCGAGAGCACCACACCTTCATCGTCAACTCTAAATAAAAATGCATGATCCCCAATTCTTTGCACCATACGATCACGAAGTGCTTGAACACGCTCAATTTCCAGTGCCGTAGCATCATCTCTTGCAGTGACCACACAACTGATCTCCATACGTACTTTGCCATATTCGTTGCACCAATCTGTAATGGTTTTTATAACGTTAGAAGGCACTTCGTACGCTGCGATACGGGTTAAAAATGCAACGATCGAGATTTGATCGAACCCGGCAAGTAACGCGCGATAGACACTATCGCGCGTCAATTGGTACGTACGCCACTTCTCGTTTTTTACAAGATCAGCCATCGTTTGCAAGTCCCACCCGTACATAGCGTCGCCGCCAACGGGCACAAGAATTTCGAAATTTGGTGATAAAATTGCCAGAGAGTCTTCCATGTCCTGTTTTTCCGAATCATCATCGGCTTCAAATGATATGGCATTGCAAAGCCACTTTTCTCCCAATTTGGACAATCGGTATAAAGAAGTGCCTGATTCACCTTGCCCGCGCATTAAAGCTCCTGTATACACCAACATTTGTAAAACATGCAGTTCATACACTTGTTCTGCTGATTCATAGTAAAAGTCTCGCATCTGACCGTGTATAACCGCTTTTAAAGATTCTGCATAAACCCACTCATGGCCCGTCACCTGAGCTATCTGCGTGACGATACGCCGGATATTTTTAATCGCATGTCGATAGGTTTTTATCCAATAGAGAAAGATATGATACGCGCGCTCTTCATCCGATTGTTTTATATAGGTGTCACATCGAGTTTTATCAACGACTAAGCTACCATCTTCCTGCTCTAGCAAACAGCCTTCGCCATATAGATGATCATAGAGAAGCGCAAACCGTTCTGCATAATCATGATACCGGCGCCCATATCCAAATCGCCATAAATTCGATGGCGTTAACGGTTCCTCCGATACTTCAAACAACTGCGTAATTTGTTGCTGACTACGCTTAAAAATGACGCCCTCTTGTGTTAATTTTATAGGTTGCTTGGCCACGAAAAATAAGAGTACAGCCGCATCTCGTGCCATTGCTGTCTCATCATAGCGATAAAACACTGGAGTCATCGTCGCTTTTTGCACTCGTGATTGAAGAATTTGATAGGTGTTTTCACGAAGTTTTTTCCAAACATCGTCTGGACATACATACATCACGGATGATGACGAGTTATGTTCAAATACAAAGCCTTCTTGTATCAGTTCACTCAACACGGAGACCGCGATCTTACGCTCGGTCTCCGCCTCACCACAAACATCCTTAAGTAATCCCGTCAACTCTTCTTTGACAAAACTCGTTCGCCCATCGAGCACTAATTGTTCAAGTGCTTTTTGCGCGTGTGGTGAGACATGTTGTACTCTTTGTTCGACATAGTGGGGCTCAAAAAAACGCGATAGAATTTCTTGAAGAACAGTATTTTTGGAATACAAGGGGCATGACAAAGCATGCCGTTTTGCTATTTTTTGCAAGTTGGTAAAATCACTCTGGTTCAAACAATCTGCGAGTCGCACAAAGATCCCTCACTAGTCCTAGGATTTCCTTTGTAGGATCATCAAATTTTGCCGCAACTATACGCACCAGATAAAAATCTCCATAAAAAAGACTCGCAACGTTCATGCGAGTCAAGAGAGAGATTACTAGGAGTGGAGAGAAACTACATCTCACATCATCATCTATCTTACCGACCAATCGTTTGGAAGTCAACTCATCACGCGGTCAATTATCGGGTAACCGCTTTGCGTCAGTTCCTTTACTGCCCGATCATAAAAAGCCACCGTATCAAACTGCAACAATAATTGCCCGTCATCCTCTTCACGGCTTTCTAAGATGCCGATATTACGAATACTAATGTTCTTCTTTCCTAACAGCGATGCCACATCACCAATGATGCCAGGTTCGTCAGGAACAGATACCGTCATACTGTATAATGGTCTTATAGCACCACTACTCTTGGCCGGCAGCGCATCGCGAAACGTCCTGGCGTTTGTAAAAAAATCTTCAAGTTGACTGTAATCGCCATCTGAAATCGCGGCTTTACACTGTGTTAAGCGACGAATCCAAGCGTCAAGCAAAGGTTCAATTTCCAATCTGTTTTCGACGGAGATATCACGCCACAATGCTGGATCACTGGATGCAATACGCGTGATATCCCGAAATCCCCCAGCCGCTAGTTCCACATAAGAGCCATCTTGCCCAGAAAGAGCCTGCACTTGATTGACTAATGTAGCTGCGATAATATGTGGAACATGACTAATGGCAGCTACCACGCGATCATGAAGCGGCGGCGACATATAGCGAACGAGCGCTCCTGTCCGCCGCAACAGTTCTGCTAAGTCAGCAACAGCCGTTTGATGGGTAGAAACATCCGGAGTAATCACGTAAACTGCATTTTCTAGTAATTTATCATGAGCAGCCCAAATACCTGACTTCTCCGAACCTGCCATGGGATGGCCGCCAACAAAAGCAACATCGCGAAAGACTTCTGATGCCAGTTGTACCACACGATTTTTAACCCCTGACACATCGGTTACGATGGCATCTTTTGCAAGAAAGTGCTCCAATTTTGCGATCTCAGGAATCAGGGCAATTGTCGCTGGTACAGGAGTCGCGACGATTACAAGATTGGCGTTTGTCAATCCCTCACGCAAGTCAGAAGTGCCCGTATCAATGACTCCGCGTTTTATCGCCACCTCTAAAACGCGAGGATGGACATCGACACCGACCACGCGACCAACCAATCCTGTTTTTTTCAAGGCCAAGCTAAGCGAGCCACCGATCAGCCCGCAACCGATAAGACAAACCTGTGCAAACGTGCGTGTCACTCGTCCCGATCCCCTTCGCTTTGTGCAGCAAGCGCCAAATTTTTTGCAAAGTCCATCAAGTTTTTCCTCGTTTTTTGCACCAGGTCAACGTTTTCTTGATTAAGTGCTACGCCTATTGCTTCTGCGTAGCGCACAATAGCACTACCGACGATGACACCGTCAGCAAACGTTTTTAAGTAATGAACTTGTGACGCTTCCCGTACACCAAAGCCGACAGCAACTGGCACCGGGCTATGTTCTTTCACCTGACTGACAAATTCCTCGAGTTGGTTTGAAAATTGGCTTCTTTCACCTGTGACGCCAAGTGATGAGACACAATAAGTAAATCCAGTCGCTGAAGCGGCAATCTTTTGAATTCGATTCTGACTCGTCAATGCGATCAGCGGTATTAAGGCAAGGCCTGCTTTGTTCAGCGCTTCACGGAGCGGTCCGCTTTCTTCGTACGGCAAGTCAGGTACGATCATGCCATCGACACCCGCCTCCACAAGAGCCGTAACGAGCCGTTCAATGCCATACTGAAGGACTGGATTGACGTACGTAAACGCGATTAGCGGCACATCCGTATGTTCTCGCAAGCGGCGCATCAAGGCGATCGCATGATCCATCGTGGTTCCTGCTCTTAAAGCACGCAAGGATGCCCCCTGAATGACTGGACCATCAGCGAGTGGGTCTGAATAAGGAATGCCAACTTCAATGATGTCAGCATGTTGTGATAATCCTAGGATAATTTCATAACTTTCTTCAAGCGATGGGTCACCTGCCATGGCAAAAGCAATAAATGCGGTTTTCTTACCATCTGCTCTAAACCGATCCTCAATCGCTTTACGGCCACGATTATTCATCGAACTCACCACCCAAATATTGCTGTACTGTGTGCACATCCTTATCACCACGGCCCGACAAATTCACTACCATAAGATGATCCTTTGGCAATTCCTTTGCGAGTTTGACCGCATAAGCAATTGCATGCGCTGATTCAAGCGCCGGGAGAATACCTTCGACTTGCGCAAGTTGTTGGAAAGAATCCAGAGCTTCCTGATCCGTCACCGATACGTAGGATGCTCTTCCTGTCTCATGCAAATATGCATGTTCCGGTCCAACTCCAGGATAATCCAAGCCTGCAGACACCGAATGTGCTGGCTGAACCTGTCCATAAACGTCTTGTAAAAGCAAGGTCATAGCACCGTGTAAAACACCTTTTGAACCTCGGCTAATCGACGCTGCATGACGCGCCGTGTCCACTCCAAGGCCCGCAGCTTCCACACCGATGAGACGCACGTTCTTGTCCTCAACAAATGGATAAAAAATACCCATAGCGTTACTTCCGCCGCCTACACAAGCGACGATCGTATCGGGCAATCTGCCTTCTTGCCTAAGAATTTGCTCCTTTGTCTCATCACCAATAATGCGTTGAAAATTGCGTACCATCATTGGATAAGGATGCGGACCAACCACCGATCCAATAATATAGTAGGTGTCTTCCACATGTTCTACCCAATAGCGCAAAGCTTCATTGGTTGCATCTTTTAGCGTTTTCGTGCCAGATACCGCGGGAATCACCTTGGCTCCTAAAAGCCGCATACGAAATACATTCAATGCTTGGCGTTCCATATCCTCTTCACCCATAAATACGGTGCAATCAAGACCTAGCAACGCAGCAACAGTAGCTGAAGCAACTCCATGTTGGCCAGCTCCAGTTTCGGCAATTACGTGCTTTTTACCCGTCATTTTAGCCAATAAACCCTGACCCAACGTGTTGTTCATTTTGTGAGCGCCTGTATGATTGAGATCTTCGCGCTTTAAGTAGATCTTTGCGCCGCCGATTAACTGCGTTAGGTGTTCTGCATAATAAAGTGGCGTTTGTCTCCCCAGGTAATGTTCAAAGTAAAACGATAATTGTTTTGTAAATTCAGGATCATGCGACAATCTTAGGTAATCTTTCTCTAATGTCGTTAATGCTGACATCAAAGTTTCGGGAACATATTTGCCACCAAACTCACCAAATCGGCCATACTCATCAGGAATCATGAGACACTCTCCTAACTTCTTGTATAAAACGTTGCATTTTATAAGTATCCTTGCGACCATCCTTTTCGATGCCTGACGACACATCGACCACGTCGACCTGATGGTGTTGCAACAAGTCAGCAACATTATCAGGTGTTAATCCGCCTGCCACAACAACCGGCGTCGCTTCCAGGTAGGATTGTAGACGATCAATCTCGTCCCAAGCAAACACCTCTCCAGAACCTCCAGCCAGTCCTTTTTTGTAGGTATCAAGTAAAAGTGCGTCAACATTTTTTGCGTACCTACAAAGCTGATTGTCACGATCATCGCCAAACACATGCCATGCCTTCCAAACCGTAATGGCGTCTTTTATGCGCAGTTCGCTACACAAATCCGGCGATTCCTGTCCGCAAAGTTGTACATGGCGTACTCCAGTTTGTTCAACGATAGACAAAATCTCATCGCGCTTGGCATCAACAAGGACTAATACAGCTTCCGTTATCCTACCCGTATGCTGGGTGGCTAGATCGAGCCACCATCTAACTTGGCTAAGCTCTACACGGCGCTTGCTAGGCGCATAGACGAAACCCACGTAATCGGCACCTGCCAAAGTGGCTTCCACCACATCGTTTTGCGACATTAAACCGCATAACTTCACTTTTGTCATAGAGAAGATCCATAGAGTAGCTCTTTGATGGCAAGAGGTGCCCCAGCAATGCCTGAACGCATCAAAGACTCTCCTACAAGCACCGCATGAGCGCCAGCTTCTTTTACAGTGACAATGTCCCCATGACGCATTAATCCACTTTCACTTACAAGAACTGTTGTTGGTGGCACCGAGGCAGCAATCGCTACCGTTTGCTGTAAATCGACTTGAAAAGTACGCAAATCACGATTATTTATGCCAATGATGTGGGGATCAATGGGCAACACACGTTGCAATTCTTCTTGGCTATGCACTTCAAGCAAAACATCCATACCTAACTCCAGACTAAGCGCGTAAAGTGTGGCTAACTTATCATCAGGCAACGCAGCGGCAATAAGCAGGATCGCATCAGCACCAATGGCTCGCGACTCATACACTTGCCACTCATCGATGATAAAATCTTTGCGAAGAATCGGAATCTCAGCTATTTGAGCGACTTGTTGCAGGACAACTGTCGACCCTTGAAAATAAGTTTCATCAGTCAGCACAGACATAGCATCAGCCCCACCTTGCTGATAAGCTAGCGCTTGTTGTACCGGATTAAAATCAGCGGAGATGATACCTTTTGATGGCGACGCCTTTTTTATTTCTGCAATGAGTGCTAAAGGTTTCTTGTTACGCAATGCCTGTGCCAAGGAGCGTGGCGCAGGCATTGCATCGATAGCATGCCTAAAATCCTCATAGGATACAGTATCTCGTAAACGCAGTACCTCTAGTTTTTTTGTCGTTAAAATGTCATCTAAGATGCTCACGCAAGCAATCCCTCCGCCACGCTTTGACTAAATACACATACCTCATGTAATTTTTGTGCCGCTTTGCCCTCATCAATCAATCTCTCTGCCAAACGCGCCCCCTCTTGATAGGATGACACTTTTTTGGCTACATAAAAACCAGCCGCCGCATTCATCACGACCACATCGCGCCTGGCCCCTTTTTCGCCTTGGAAAACATGTCGAATAATAGCCGCATTTTCTTCCGGAATGCCTCCCGCAATAGCGTGTAACGGATGCGTCTTTAAACCGAAATCTGCAGGTGTGACATTGTAGGGATGTACGGTTCCCTCGTTCACCTCAAACACGTGGGACATACCTGTAATCGACAATTCATCTAACCCATCTTCGGCATGCACAACAAGAGCGCGTTGACAGTCAAGTGCCGCTAATACGCGGGCCATTTTTTCAGCCACATCAACAGAAGGTGTACCAAGTACTTGATATTTTGGTTGAGCTGGATTCGTCAAGGGTCCAAGAAAATTGAACATCGTGCGAAACCCAAGTTCTTTGCGAATAGGCGCTACATGTTTCATTGCTGGATGATATGACTGAGCAAATAAAAAACAAAAACCTGTCTCATCTAGACAGCGCTTCGCTTGAAGCGGCGTCAAATCAATCGCTACGCCAAGTTCTGCTAACACGTCGGCACTACCTGTAAGGCTGGAAGCAGCACGGTTGCCATGCTTAGCCACGCGTATGGAACCAGCCGCAAGAACGAAAGATGCTGCCGTCGAGATATTGAACGTCCCTGAATGGTCCCCACCCGTTCCACATGTGTCTATCACGTCATCATACGGCAATACCAGTTGAATAGCATGGTCCCGC
The DNA here is from genome assembly GCA_027343965.1 of Caryophanales bacterium. Lineage (GTDB taxonomy): Bacteria > Bacillota > Bacilli > Alicyclobacillales > SLC66 > JAKACU01. The sequence goes on from DAHWJX010000002.1 coordinate 18,855, forward strand.
ATCGCACGTGCACTGCCAGTAAGTTCTTCAATCGTCTCACCTTTTACTTGCAATAGCGTTAGATAGGCTGCTATTTGTGCTGGACTGGCGGTACCACTCATCATCTGATGCATAGCATCTTGCGCAGTTGGCTCAGAAAGGTTTTCACCTCGTGATAACGCCAATAAAATTTCTTTCATACTATCTCCTCCC
>DAHWJX010000006.1:0-6124 GCA_027343965.1 Caryophanales bacterium
GTCACGTTGGACTTACATATTCTTACGCACAGTGCAAGGAATTATGGGATGGCGATCGACGATAGAGCCAGTGAATTTTGCACCTCATAACCTTAGTGGGGTCAGTGCCCATCTTTTCCTTCTTGCTGTCCTTTTCACTTCGGTAGTTGCAATCATTGTGCTTTGGATGGTTATTCGTTTTGGCGCGAGACGGACATCGACGATCCGTGACGAGACGTGGACTTGCGGAGGTACGTTGACGCCTGCGATGACGTACACCGCGAGCGGGTATAGTAAGCCGATTCGGATCGCGTTCCAAAAAATTATTCGACCGTCCCGAACGTTGGATCTAACTGAAGGAAGTCTCTATTTCCCATCCCAATATGTGTATATCAGCAAAGTAAGTTCATTCGCTGAAACATATTTGTATCAGCCTTTCGTACGCGCGGTGCTTCGGGCTGCTAGTGTCGTACAAAATATTCAAAATGGGCAAGTTCAAAGTTACTTGGCGTATTTGTTTATTACATTGATTGTTGTTCTGCTATTGGTAAAGTGAAGTGAGGTGAGCGCATACATCATGCAAATAATCCTTGAAATCATTCAAATTATTGTTCTGATTGCAGTTGCTCCTATTGTACAGGGGATTGTCAAAAAGATAAAAGCATTGCTTCAAGGTCGCCATGGGCCGTCCATTTGGCAGCCTTATTACGATTTGCGTAAGTACATGCTCAAAGATGAAGTTGTGTCCATTCACGCTTCATGGCTTTTTCTTATAACACCATACGTGGTGTTTGCTGTAACGATAGCTATTGTCGCGATGATTCCAGTATTCATGACCCAAACGTTGCTGTCTTTTACAGGGCAACTGATGCTGATGGTCTATCTGTTTGGGATGGCTAGATTTTTTACGGCGCTCTCTGGAATTGATACAGGCAGTTCGTTTGGGGCAATGGGATCCAGCAGAGACATGTTTGTGTCCGCGCTTGCAGAACCGGTTTTATTTGTGACACTACTTGCCATCTCCCTTCCCGTGAAAACGACGAATGTAACACTTATGACCAATCGTGTGGTTTCGAGTCATATGTTCCTCTTATCTCCGACATTTTACTTGGTATTCTTAGCTTTCTTCATTTTGGTGGTGACAGAAACAGGGAGAATTCCGGTGGATAACCCAGATACACATTTGGAACTGACCATGATTCATGAGGGGATGCTATTAGAGTACTCGGGAAAACGATTAGGGCTCATGCTGTGGAGCGCTTGGATAAAACAGGCACTGATGTTTACTTTATTGATTGATTTCTGCCTGCCTTGGGGTATCTCTACGGGCGGATTCGGATGGATGCTGATTGCAAGCTTCGCTTTATTATTCTTTAAGCTTATTATCCTAGCAATTGTTGTGGCATTTGTTGAGATGTCGTATGCGAAAATTCGGTTCTTTCGCATTCCAAGGTTACTATCTGCTGCATTTGCCTTGTCTGTAATAGCTGTTATAACCGAGTACCTACTGTAGGGAGAATCTTATATGACGCTCTTACAAGTATTATCCATTGTACTGATACTCAGTACGCTAGGCTTGCTCTGGATCAAGCGCATCGCTACAGCGATCAAAATCCTATCTTTGCAATCACTGATTCTAGGGCTAATGGCAATGTTGATAGCGAGACAGATGGGTATTGTTGATTTATACGCAATGGCAGGTCTGACCATTCTCATGAAGGCTATCGGCATTCCTGGAATTTTATGGTACACACTGCGCAAGATTGGCGTTCAGCGGGAAACAGAGAAACTGGTGGGCCGTGAACTCTCTCTCATTTGTGGAGGTGGACTTTTAGCCATTGGCTATATCGTCACAGCTCGATTGCATATCTCGGTACCAAACTTGAGTCATGAATACCTGCCGATTTCAATCGCGATGCAACTGATTGGCCTATTCATCATGATCACGCATCAGAAAGCGATTATGCAAGGGATTGGTCTCGTCGTAATGGAGAATGGCCTGTTTTTAGTGGCACTGGTGACGACATATGGCATGCCTTTTCTTGTAGATATTGGCGTTTTCTTGGATGTGTTTGTGGCTGTGATTCTGATTAGTATGTTGACATATCGGATCGACAAAACCTTTCAGAGTACGCATACTGAAAATTTACGTAGGCTTCGGGGGTGAGAAATTGGACGCGTTATTGGCTGCAGTTATTCCAACGGTAACAGGTATACTGGCGGGCATCGTCAACTTAACACGAATACGTGAGTTGATTCATTTGGTCGGTAGTATTGCCACAAGCCTAGTTGGCCTGTTGTTAGTCTGGGAAGTCGTAAGGAACGGTTCGATAACAAGCCAGAATCAGTTCTTTCACGTGGATGCACTGAGTGCAGTAGTTCTCATGATTATTTCCATCGTTAGTTTAACGACATCGATTCACTCCATCGGTTATATCCGGCATGAACAACAGGAGGGCCTTTTGAATGGTCGACAGACCAGGCAGTATTACATGTTTTATCACTTATTTATTGCAACGATGGTACTTGTTGCAGTCGTGAACAACATGGGGTTACTTTGGGTTTGCATTGAGGCAACCACCGTTGTTTCTGCGTTTTTGATTGCGATTTATAAAAAAGGGGAAGCGCTTGAAGCCACGTGGAAATATCTGATGATCTGTAGTGCGGGCATTGCTTTCGCACTCTTGGGGGTCATCATCCTCTATGCTTCATCGATCGCAAAGCTTGGGGCAAGCAATCAGGTATTGAACTGGACCGTGTTATCCAGTTCCCACTTAGTGCTACAACCGAACCTTGTTGCATTGTCTTTCGTTTTTATCATGGTGGGGTTTGGAACAAAGGTCGGGCTAGCACCAATGCATTTTTGGCTTCCTGATGCGCATAGTCAAGCACCATCACCAGTGAGTGCGTTATTATCGGGTGTCTTACTCAATTGTGCCATGTTAGGCCTGATTCGCTTTGGCATTATTGCTGAAAATACACTTCACGGACAGTTGATCCAACACTTGTTCATCGGGTTTGGTTTATTGTCTGTGGTCATTTCTTTTCCGTTCATCTTGGTTCAACAAGACTTCAAACGCATGCTGGCATTTTCAACAGTGGAACATATGGGCATTATCGCAGTAGCCCTTGGCATCGGCGGCCCCTTAGGATGTTCCGCAGCAATACTTCAGATGTTTAATCATTCGATGGGCAAATCTATGCTGTTTTTGTCTGCCGGAAACGTGAACCAAAAATACAGATCGAAGCGCATACCGCGTGTGTTTGCGATGCTACGTATCATGCCATTCACAGGCATCGTGTTTCTAGTGGGGATGCTAGCTATTACGGGCGTGCCACCTTTCAATATTTTTACCAGCGAGTTTTCTATTTTTGTTGCAGGTTTTCAGCAGGGACATATGGTTGAAACCAGTGTACTCATCATATTTATTGCTTTTATTTTTGCAGCGATGATGTTTCATGTTATGAAGATGGTTTTGGGGGAAGAAGTTGGCGACCGGGTTCCAAGGGGTGAGGTAAGTTGGTGGTCCGTCGTTGCACTCGTGTTACCCTTGAGCATTGTCATTACGTTCGGTCTCTACATGCCAGCATCATTTACTCAACTGATTCATCATGCATCGTACATTTTAACAGGAGGACATTTATGAAAATGGTTCGCGTTGTTGCCGAGCGACATGAATTACCAAGTGTTTGTGCCACGATCATGAATCAGCATAGTCGTTTTATCACAATGGTTGCATCCGATGAATGCCAACGTGGCATCGACCGCTTTGTGGTTCGTTACCTATTTGCACAAGATGGAAAAGCACAGTTGACTATGGTCGAGAGCGTAATATCCGAGAGTAATCCAACGTACGCTTCTGTGTCATCCATGATCCCGGCAGCCTCATGGGCAGAGCGAGAAGCGCATGATCTCTTCGGCATCCGCCCCATCGGGCATCCTGACTTACGTCCTTTGGTTTTACATGAACACTGGCCAGAAGGTATATATCCACTGCGTAAAGACTATTCTCTTACGAAAATACAACCACGTGATACCTCTCGTTCATGGTCATATCCAAAGGTAGAAGGGGAAGGCGTCTTTGAGGTTCCGGTCGGTCCAATTCATGCAGGGGTGATTGAACCAGGTCATTTCCGATTTCAGGTGATGGGAGATTCAGTTCTTCACGTAGAGGCAAAACTTTTTTATACACACCGAGGGATTGAAAAGCGTAGTGAGGGGATGAGCGTTAAAAAGGGTTTATACCTTTCCGAACGAATTTGCGGTGTCTGCAGCGTTTCCCACGCATTGTCCTATGCGCAGGCTATTGAGAGTATCGCGGGAACGGAAATCCCTAAACGAGCTGCTTTTTTACGCGTTTTGTTTGCGGAAATGGAGCGCCTGTATAATCACGTTGGAGATATTGGAAACATGTGTGCCGGTATTGGGTACGCACATGGAAGCAATCGCGGTGCCCATTTAAAGGAACAGTTGATGCAGATGAATGATTTCATCGTAGGGCATCGATTTCTAAGAGACACAATCGCACTTGGTGGTGTTGCGCAAGATGTAACGGTAGAAAAATTAGAGCATATTAGAACTACGTTGGAGACAGTGGAGAGAGAGTTAAATGAGATCGTAAGACAAATTTTATCAAACGATATCGTAGTAAACCGCTTTGCGAAAACTGGCGTTTTGCCCGAACAAGTCGTTCGCGAACTCTCAGCCGTTGGACCTGCTGCACGCGCTTCTCACTATGACGTGGATGCTCGACGTGATTTACCCTACGCGGCGTACTCGGAGCTGTCCTTTGATGTGCCTACATTGCTGGACGGTGACGTCTTGGCTCGTTTCAAACAAAGATTTCTCGAGGCAGAGGAGTCTTTTAGGTTGGTCAAACAGGTCATTGAAAATATTCCGCGTGGCGATATCCGAGTCGCTATTGGAGATTTGCAGCCTTACTCTTATGGCATAGGCATTACCGAATCGCCCCGTGGAGAAAACGTCCATTTTGTCATGATAGGCCTAGATCACACGATTTATCGCTATCGTGTGCGCTCAGCTGCGTACGCAAACTGGCCTGTTGTACCATTTTGCGTTCCTGGCAATATTATTCCAGACTTTCCGCTCATTAATAAGAGTTTTGAACTATGCTATGCATGTTGTGATCGTTAGGAGATATGAAGTTGATACCGGTGATCAAGAGACTTTGGAAGCATGGGGTTGGCACGGTTCCTAAACATGAGGTTCAAAGGTTGATAGGTAGAGGAAAACTAGTGCTTGATATAAAAAGGTGTACGGCATGCGGAGATTGTGTTGCAGAATGTCCTGCTGATGCCCTGTCTTTGCAATATGCTGAAAGAAAAGTGTTGCTTAGTCTAGCATATGATTCCTGTATTTCTTGTCGTGTCTGTATAGAGAGTTGTACAGCAGGTGTATTTTCATTTGCGAATATACCGATATCAAGTGTCAGGGAACGGGATCAGCTCACTTTGCGTTATGTGATACCTAGTGAACAGATACAGCAGATAGGGGACGAGGGCATTGATAGACATCGAACAGCAGTTGCCATCAGTGATTAAAAAACTATTTGGGCGTTCCCTGCACATTCGTCAAATAGACTCAGGGTCATGCAACGGGTGCGAGTTTGAAATAGCGGCACTCATGAATCCGGTATATGACATTCAACGATTTGGAATTGACTTTGTCGCATCTCCAAGACATGCAGATATGCTTTTGGTAACCGGGGGTGTCACTCGGAACTTGGAGGAAGCATTACGAAAGGCTTACTCAGCTACGGCGAGTCCCAAAATGATGGTTGCAATTGGGGCTTGCGCCTGTGGCGGTGGAATGATTGGAAGCACATATGCAAATATAGGTGGAGTAGATAAACTTTTTCCTGTTTGTATTTATGTTCCGGGCTGTCCCCCACGTCCGCAAGCGATTTTGGAAGGTATTTTGCATGCAATTGAACGAGCACATGAATTGAAATCCCCTTGAAAAGGAAGTGTTCCATTTGCCGCAAGAACTGCAGACGTTTAAAGCAGACTTTTTTAAGGCGCTTTCAAACCCATTTCGCATTCGAATTTTAGAGCTATTACGAGATGGTGATTTGTATGTTCATGAGTTACAGGAGCACATGGGTGTAGATAGCGCTGTGGTATC
>DAHWJX010000019.1:0-33313 GCA_027343965.1 Caryophanales bacterium
GACCCTGGACCTTGGATTTGCTCGGGGATGACAGGGGGCGTAGTCTATTTACGGGTGCAACCAGAAATAGGACTCACGGTAGAAGCCCTCCATCGGCGTTTGGCTAAAGGCGCTAAAGTTACTTTAACTCACCTTAACGCCGGTGGCATTCTCGATGTTCAGGAATTGCTGGCCTTATATCGCAAAGAGCTAGAACGCTCTTCACAAGAAGACGAGGCAGATCGTTTGCTTCCTTTGTGGGAAGCACCTGATGACCATTTTATGATGGTACGGGCAGCTGGCGAGCAAACCAACCAAGATGAAGCAACTGAATAAAATCGTGTCATGGATAACAGTGGATGGACCTCTTTGTAGAGGACATTCACTGTTTTTCGTCTAGGACATAGAGGATTTGCATATCGTGAGATAAAGCACGATATGTTTGGGGTGAGCGTATGAACCGGATGCCACGCATCGTCTCTTTACTGGCAGGTTTATTTCTTGCGTTCTTTACTACTGGTTTTACGGGGCCTGCTAGAAACTTATCCTTGCTCTCTCAACGACATAAATCAGCCTACCTGTCTTCTGTGAATCGCATGTTTCAAAAGATTGCTGTGTTCTTTTATGATCATGAAACGCTAAGAGGCGGACAGATTAAAAAAGTGATTGATTTAACAGCGTGGAAGCGTTCACATCCATGGCACACATTGCATTACGCTGTCGCGCATAACGATGAGACTACGATTGCAGTGACGAGCCAAGTTGGCAGTTTTCGACGAAATTTGCGTGTAAATGACCACAGCAAATTAGCTACACGCAATGTACCACGAGCAATAACGAGTCATCCAAAGGAACAACGATCACTGCAAGCTGTGGACGATGGACTAAAAATTGCTTCGCTTGCCATGACACTCTTAGGAAAACCGTATGTGTGGGGAGGCAATAACCCGAGCCAAGGTTTTGATTGTTCTGGACTCGTCGAATATGTGCTGCGGGAGTCAGGTGTCTCAGCGCCCCGCACGTCATGGCAACAATATTCTCTTGGTCATGAGGTGTCTATAAGCCATTTACGTCCAGGTGATTTGTTATTCTTTTCAACGTACGCAAAAGGACCGAGTCATGTAGGAATCTATGTTGGCAACGACCGTTTTGTAAACGCATTGAATCCCTCTACAGGTGTCACGCTATCTCAAGTAACTGATCCTTATTTTGCAAAAAGGTTAATTGGCATTCGAAACCCTTTGGCATGACATGGTACCCTACAAAAATCGGCGTAGGTAATGGTGTTGCATAGGATTTTCCAAGTAAATAGCACGCAAAAGGGATGTTACCGATGAACTGAGAAGGTTATTTTTTTCGCGAAACGGTTGTAGGTTCTCCAAGCGTATAGACGCCCCTTTATAGGTGACACCATCACCGATGAGATCAGCAAGAGAAAATTTTAAGATAGCCGAGCGTAAAAAATTGTGGCGGGAATCCAGCGTGTATAATTTATAATTGTGATCTTCATCCACGATGCAAGTGCCTTCGGAACTAAAAAAGTAATCACCAGCAGGTTCTACAAAGATCATATAGGCGTCAAAGTTCTTCAGAAAAATAACCTCCCGAATTGGACTATAACTTTCTTTTTTATATCGCGCAACTAGAGCACCCAAATCGGGTGCTCTTGCGTATGGTAAGAGAAATAGCGTGGGGGGTTATGCGATTGGATTACTATGACGCCTTAGCTGCTTTAGGGGTAGAAAGTGCCCATCCAGGTGGTTTTGAAATGACCCAAACATGGTTATCACACATGCCTTTTGAACATGGACAAGAAGTCCTTGAAGTAGGATGCGGAGTAGGAAAAACAGCTTGTGAGATTAGCCGTCGTTTCGACGTCTTGATGACTGCGGTTGATGTACGAAAGGATATGATCGAAAAAGCGAAGGCGCGAAGTCTTGCATATGGTGTAAACGTTGATTTTCTTGTAACGGCAAAGCATAAACTTCCCTTTCGTGATGCCGCATTTGATTATGTTATTGCTGAATCGGTAACTGTATTTAATCCGATCGTCAAGATATTACAAGAATATGCTCGTGTCTTAAAAAACGGCGGCATGCTGCTGGATGTAGAAATGGCCTCTATGGCACCATTACCACCTAACGTCATGCAGGAATTTCGGTCTCTTTATCACGCTGTTGAAGTGCCCACGATCAGCGACTGGAAAAAGCGAGTAGCACAAGCTGGTTTTAATGACACGCAAATTTTATTATCAGGTCCTGTGACATCATCGGCATCCGTTGAAACAGTAGAAAATCCCATGTTGGCCAACATGCCAAATGGCCTTGGCCAAATCATCGGCGATAACCAACGTGTTATGAGTCAGTATGGGAAATGGCTCAATTTTATCATTCTCACGGCAAAAAAATAGGTTTTTGTATGCGGGTGCATGACTGATCGTGTCGGAATCCTGTCGCAAAAATGGAGCACTCCATGTACAATACATGCGAGGTGATAGATTTGCGACAAAAACGCAGTGCACCCGCAGGGAAGGCAAAATTGAAGTCTTCCAAGCCACCTGCAAAAAAACCAACGACAAGAAAACCAAGTACGGCAAAAAAGCGCAAAGGTTCCTCTGTGATTAAAAAAGTGTTAATCAGTTTTTTTATCGCTATTGCGTTTACGGTCGTTGCAACAGGCGGTATTATCTATGCGCTTACCTTGCCCTTATTCGATCCAACAAAGTTGATGCAACCGCCCACGTTGCCAACAGTCGTTTATGACCGCTATGGGCACGTCGCATTTACGATTGAACCGACCGGTGTCAGGCGGGTTGCTCTTAGTGACATTCCGAAAGCTTTACAAGATGGTTTGATCGCAACAGAAGACGTTCGTTTCTATCAGAATCACGGGTTTGATATTCGCTCCATATTTCGCTCAGTGGTTAATGACATTGTACATCGCGGTCAATTGCAAGGCGCTAGTACCATTACAGGTCAATTGGCAAAGATTGAATATTTAACGGACAATGGATCTTTGAAATATAAGCTAGAGCAACTTATTCTTTCCATTGAAATCGACCGCTATTTTACCAAGAATCAAATTCTAGATATGTACTTTAATACAGTCGATTTCAATGGGGCCACGCCAGGCATTGAAAATGCGGCTCAAATCTATTTTCAAAAAAACGTCAATCAGTTAGATTTGGTACAGTGCGCTTTGCTTGCAGGCCTTCCGCAAGCTCCTACAGAGTATGATCCTTTTCTGCATCCGCATGCTGCGCTTGCCAGAAGAAATATCGTACTGCAACAGATGGCCAAATATGGCTATCTTTCTGAAAGCAAGGCGCGTTGGGCAGAGAAGCAACCTCTTGAATTGGCAGGCACACCGGGCGTGGTCGCCGATGGTGTGCCTGCAGCGTACGCATGGTACAGGGATTATCTGTACCAAGAGGCGAACCAGATTGGCATTGGAGCGACGAGTCTTACGCGTGGTGGATTAAAGGTGTATACCAATTTGGATCCACAATTGCAACAAGCTGCCTATGACCAATTCTCCAATAATGCCTATTTTCCACCAAATATGAGTGGCAACGAAGCACAGGGTGGAGCTGCCTTCATGAATCCAGCCAATGGTGGAATTCTCGCGCTTATTGGGTCGCGTCCCAATACTTATCAAGTAGAAGGATTTAATTACGCGACACAAACGGAACGTTCACCAGGTTCATCGATTAAGCCGCTTGTGGTTTATGGACCTGCTGTGGAAACTGGGAAGTATAATGGTGACTCTCTGTTGTACGATGGTCCCTTAAATATCCATGGTTATCAACCGCAGGATTGGGCTTGGCATCCTACGATTAATAACCAAGTCACCATGAGAGATGCTTTAAAAGAATCTTGGAATATCCCTGCTGTGTGGTTACTGGATCAATTAGGAATTAGCACCGGTCTTGATTTTGCACAGCGTGCAGGACTGACGTTCGAACCGAGGGACTTTGAGCATCTGGATGTGGCCCTAGGCGATATTCATCCAGGGACTAATCCGCTACAAATGGCCGAAGCTTATTCATCGTTTGATAACAATGGGAGTCGCATTCCAGCGCATGCTATTGAAAAAATTGTCAATAGCAATGATAACACGATCTACCAAGCGTCTGAAGTGCCGATTTCTGTGATGAAGCCGTCCACCGCAGCCACGATGGTGGGTTTGCTTCGCAACAACGTGGTTAACGGTATTGCCCAATTAGCATCGGTGTCTGGTCATCAAATTGCTGGTAAAACCGGATCTGTGGCCTATGTGTCACCGAGTTGGAGTTCATCGCAAGGCGATAGTGATTTATGGTTTACCGGTTTTTCACCTCATGTCGTTGGTGCCATATGGGAAGGATTTGCTACACCAAGTGTTAATGCGTACGTACCTAACTGGGTGGGTGGGAGTGCCTTGCCAGCGAAGCTATTTAGTGCCATTATGACGCAAGGATTAGCTGGCAAACAGGGTGGGTCATTTATCTCGCCTGTTGACGTATCGACAGCTCCTGTGATTACGCCGACGATTCAAGGGATGACGGGATCGTACCAGGCTCTGCAACAAGGAGTTGTACTCTCTTGGAATCCTGTTTCGGATGCCAATGTGTACTATTTAGTATTTCGGGGTGCGCAAGGCAACACAAACTTGGTTTACAATCAAAGTATTGCAAAGACGACGCAGACATCCTATACGAATGTTTTAGGTGTATCCGGAACGTACACGTATCAGGTAGCGGCTTTTGATCAAAGTACACATGCCATGGTCGGAAAATCACCGATCATTACGGTCACGATCAGCAGATATCGTAGGTAAAGGGGAAAGACTATGCAAATCGATAAAGAGAAGATTGAACAAGCTGTGCGCATGATTTTAGAGGCTGTAGGTGAAGACCCGATGCGCGAAGGCTTACTCGAAACGCCAGCGCGCGTCGCTCGGATGTATGGCGAAATTTTATCAGGGATTGATCAAGATCCTGGTGACCATTTGCAAACCATATTCAACGAAAATCATAATGAATTGGTGCTTGTAAAGGATATCTCGTTTTACAGTTTGTGTGAGCACCATTTGATTCCTTTTTATGGGAAGGCACACGTTGCCTATATTCCTCAGGGGGCTAAGATTACAGGCTTGTCCAAATTGGCGAGATTGGTCGAAACTGCAGCTCGTCGCCCGCAACTGCAAGAACGACTGACTTCTACAGTAGCTGATGCTCTGGTCACGCACCTAGAACCCACGGGTGTTGCGGTTATGGTGGAAGCTGAACATATGTGCATGGCAATGCGAGGCGTGAATAAACCTGGGACGATTACGGTCACAACTGCGGTGCGGGGAACATTTCTTGAAGATGTACATTTACGCTCCGAAGTTTTCCAGATGATGCGTTCATAACTTGATACTTCCGGACAAGACATCCTATGTGTTGTCCGGAAATTACTGTTGCATCCAGGCAGTTATATCAAATGGCGTGAAGTTCAGGTAGTCCGCAGCAACTAATTGATACTTAACGTTTCGCACAAATCCTTGCACACGGTATTTGTGTGCTGTACCATGCAAATGTCCATATACGCAATGTGATACACCGAATTGCTCTAACAAATCAGTAAATGGAGTCTGTTCACCACGATTGGTTGTTGGCGGATAGTGCATCATGGCGAGCAGTGGTTTTCCCAATGCAGATCCTTGCTCAAGGGAAAGGCGTAGACGCGAAACTTCACGCAAAAAGATGGCTTCATCCTCAGATGAAAAGCTGGCCGTATCGGAGAGACTCCAGCCTCTTGTACCAACTATCGTGAAGTCATCTAAAGGGATGGCGTTATTTTGTAGGATGTGGCATAAGGATCCAGCCAAACCTTCCACTTTACGTTTCGTGCTCCACCAATAGTCATGATTACCTTTTAGCAAGATCTTTTTACCCGGCAAATCATGCAGGAACTGCATATCGGGCAGAACTTCTTGTTCTCGCATGGCCCATGAGATATCACCTGGTACGAGTACATAATCATCGGCTGATACAGAATCTTCCCACGCGTTTTGAATGCGAGTTGCATGATTGTGCCACGTTTTTCCAAAAACGTCCATAGGTTTATTCGACCCGAAAGACAAATGAAGGTCGGCAATGGCAAATAGAGACATGGTATTCGTCTCCTTTCTCGTGAATTGTACCATGAAGGGGGGACGGAAAGGCAAGGGATTAACGATGTTCGACGAGGTTCCATACTCCGATGAAGATCTCTTACGATTGGTGCAGGAAATCTCTCTTCACGATTTTTCGTTACCATTTCGGCATCGTTGTCGATACAACTACCGTCTCAAAACGACAGGCGGGCGTTATCTTTTGAAAACGCACGATTTGGAGTTTAATCCTCATTCCGTGCAACTGCACGGAATGTCGGAATTAGTGGGGACCATTCGCCATGAGCTTTGTCATTATCATTTGCATTTGTTAGGGCAAGGATATCGACATCGGGACAAAGATTTTCAAAGACTATTGAAACAAGTGGGTGGATCGCGGTACGCTTTACCTACAGGATTGAAAAATAAGCGTTCTGTTCAAAAAACGTATGCGTGTATGGAGTGCGGTACGCTTTATATTCGGGTAAGAACGATTGATACGGGCCGCTATCGATGTGGCAGATGCGAAGGACAATTGCGCTTCGTTGCTTTGACATGAAACTGATGGAGGTTATTTACGCATGGATGGGCAGACATCAAGAATTGCCATGACATTAGACTTATTACAGGACTGCTTACGGGAAGCACAAGGATCCATGGATCAAGATCAACTTGAGACGAAAGTCATTGAATTTTTCCGTGCCGATGACTTAGACGGTATCTCGCAGTTGATGCAAGATCGTAATTTGGTCTTGGATTTCAATAAAGAATTGGAACAATTCATTGCTCGGTGGTCTACTCGGATTCGATAATAGACCTGAAAGGAACTCATCTATGGAGCCTTTTGTATCGCTTGCGTATTCACGTGAGCGTCATCGCCACGTGTTGCTTGTCACTGAGCTTTGGAGACAACAGATGAGGCAGATTGAGCAACTGGCTGTTCAGTGTTTTTATCAACAAGATTTAATAAGTATTGCAAGGCTGTTGGATAAAAAGCGCATCTTGCAAAGACGGCTTTGCAAAGTGGAAGATTTATTGCGAGCGTGGGGCTTGTGAATGAGCAGCAGTTTTTCTCGATGGCTGAACAGGACCATGTCGTATTTACGCCAGAACAGCATCGGGCCATTGTCCATGGCGATGGTCCGATGATTGTTTTTGCGGGGCCTGGAAGCGGAAAAACAACAGTGCTCACGTGGCGAGCGCTGTATCTTTACCAAGTGCTCGGCATCGATCCAAAGAACATGGTTATTTTTACATTTACAAGGCGCAGTGCCGAAGAATTGAAACAACGATTGATGCACAGAGAACCAAGGCTTGGCTCCGTGGTCGCAGGCACATTTCACTCGTTGTTTTTGCGATGGTTATTACGCTACGGTAATACTGATTTCCAGATCTGGAATGAATCTCAGCAAATCACAGTGATGCGAGAAGTACTGCGTTCGGAATCCATGCCATCCTTTGACGATTCGGTATATCGATTTATGCAGTATATCACCCAGCTAAAAAATGCGAATATTGTACCTGCACAAATGCATGTCAAAGATCCATTACATCAGGACATCAAGAAAGTATATATTGCCTATGAGGCCAAGAAACGGCAAATGCATGCGCATGACTATGATGATCTGCTTTTAGTGTTCTATCATAAGATGGTACAGGCATCCGTTTTCCGTCAGAATGTGCTTTCTTCCTTTACGCATGTGATGGTGGATGAGTTTCAAGACACAAGTAAGGTGCAGTGGTTAGCGATCAAAGCGCTGACTAATCAGAATAAAAACTTAGTTGTCGTCGGGGACGATGATCAATCCATCTATCGTTTTCGAGGAGCACTACCGCATAGTGTAATGGATTTTCTTGGAGCATTTTCATCTTGTTCTGAGGTTATTTTACGTCACAATTTTCGTTCAACAGATGAAATTATTCAAACGGCTTCGTCCGTCATTACGCACAATACGAAACGGAAACCTAAAGAGTTTATTGGCGCAAGGGGCCCGGGTGTAAAAATCCGTTATTTTTCTTTTTGGAGCGAATGGGATGAAGCGCAACACATTGCGTCTTTAGTTCACCGAATCGCACAGAAACAACCCAATGGCAGTATCGCGGTGCTTGCAAGAACGAACCGGCAACTAACCCCTATCGTGGATGCTCTTTTTAGCCATCAAGTAGGGGTGCATCTTGGTGATATGCGAAGTGATATGTACCACGATCGTTACGTGAAAGCCGTCATATCCATGCTTCGTGCGGCGACCTCGACGCAAGAAATAGACCGGATGCAAGCCTGGCATACATATCATCAACGCGTGAAAATGAGGATGCAGTACAACAAGATAAAGACATCGTTTGACGAATTGCTTCAACAAACGGCCACCATGTCGCCTAGCGATGCTTTTGTTCATCTGCGAAGGGCATTATTCTTTACGGGATCGACGAAAGCAGATTTGTGGGCTATGTTAGATTTGGTGCAAGAGCGTGCTGCGACCCAGGCGAATGTTGCTACTTGGTTGCAGGAAATTCATCAGCATGAACGGCAAATGCAAGAACGTACCCTGCGGCGCGTCTTGGTGACCACCTTTCATGGCGCCAAAGGATTAGAGTTTGATGATGTATTTTTAATTGGTTTGCATAATGATGCTTTGCCACACCGACGAACGCTCGAAGACACATCGCGCAGACGATTCACAGAAGCTCTTGAGGAAGAACGGCGTCTCTTATATGTGGGTATGACAAGGGCCAAATCACGGTTGTACTGTAGCTATCCTCAAATGGTGGCGAAAGAAAAGGTCAATGTATCGCCTTTTTTGCAGGAAATTGGTGTGAAAATCAATCCAGGAATATCTCGCATTACAAGTCATAAAGCAACGTCATTGGTGACGGTGCCAAAGATAGGAACAATATGTCGTCATCAGCTTTTTGGGCAAGGTGTGATCGTTTCTGTTGATTTGATGGAGGACAAAGCCCATAAGGTTGGTATACTATTCAATAAGAATGACATGCGGTATTTTCATTGGGAAACCGTAATGCAATTTAACCATGTGATTATTGAACATGAACAGACAAAAGGGGACTAAATGATGAGTGCAACCATTTACGATGTGGCACGTGAAGCTGGGGTGTCCATGGCCACCGTATCACGCGTTTTAAATGATACTGCGGTAGTCAAAGAAGAGACCAAAAAACGAGTTCTGGATGCCATTGCAAAACTTTCTTATCGACCCAATGCGGTTGCACGAGGTTTGGCAAGTAAACGCACAAAGACGATTGGTGTCATTGTTCCAGATGTTTCAGCAGGGTTTATGGCGGAACTGGTGCGTGGCATTGAAGATGTAGCACGTATGTATAGTTATCACATTATTTTATGCAATTCTGATGGCTCTCTCACAAGAGAGATTGATCTTGTGGGTACGATGTGGGAAAAGCAAGTAGACGGCATTATTTTTATGTCACCAAGGCTACAACCAGAACATATTCAAACGTTTGAAGATGCACAGCTTCCGATCATTCTTTGCCGAACGGATGACCCGGAAAAACGGATTCCGTCGGTGAACATCAATAATCGCCTTGCCGCACAAGATGCTGTTGAATTTTTGATCAAAAAGGGCCTGACACACATTGCGTTCATTGGAGGCGTTGGTGAAGAAGGGACGCTAACGGCAGAGAGACGGCAAGGTTACGCTGATGCGATGCGTCAAAATGGACTCAATCCTTCCTTTGTCTTTACATCGCGTGAGGATTATGCGACTTCGCTCGTATCCATACGATCTCAACTTTCTATCGATCGTTACCAGGCATTTTTGGCTTCCAATGATGAAATGGCTTTGGCGGCATTACATGCGTGCTACGATATGCAACTGAAAGTTCCCGATGATGTCATGATCGTTGGGTTTGACAATACGAAGTTGACGCAAATGGCCCGCCCTGAATTAACCACAGTAGCTCAACCGATGTATGATTATGGTGCTGTGGCCATGCGGTTTTTGACGAAACTGTTGAACGATGAACCGTTTTCAACGTATACCGTAATTTTGCCACACCAAATTTTAGAACGCGGTTCAACTCTATCATCTGCCGTTTTATAGGATAAGTCGACTTAGCCCGAACCTGGAAATTTTCTAGGTTTCGGGCTAGATGCATTTTCCTGCCGTGAGGAACCTTATTTGCCACTGGCGCGAACCTCAAAATGTGAGTATCATATCTACAAGTGGGTGCTATGCATAAATTGTAGATTGGCGTAATGGAATAGTAGTGTCTAAGTGCGCTCTCTTCGAAGGGATGGGGTCCGATGCGCGTTGAAAAAATTGCAAGAAATAAGGTTCGCATCTTTGTAAGCTACGATGATTTGGAAGCTCGTGGCATCGACAAAGAAGAGATGTGGCAGAATGGAAAAAAAGTGCAAGAACTTTTTTGGGATATGATGGAAGTCGCGTATTCGGAAGTCGGGTTTGAGGTTGTTGGTCCCATTGCCGTTGAGGCATTCTCCATGCCTAAAGAAGGCGTAGTTGTTATTGTAACGCAGGTGCCCAGTTTGCCTCGCCAAGCTGCCTTATCTGAAGTCTCTGATCTTCCTGAAGAGGCAGTTGATCCGTTTAGTGCCTCCGTATTTCGATTTCGGGAGTTTGATGATGTTATCGGTGCCCTACACGGTGTGTTGTCTATCGGCTATTTTGCTTGTTCTTTGTATTCGTACAAAAATAAGTATCACCTATTTTTCGAAGATGATGCAGTGGACGAATCGATCTACGAAACAGTTTGGGCTATCATGAACGAATACGGTGAAGTGACTACGGTGACACCTGCGGTGTTGCAAGAGTATGGCAAGTTAATCTCCGATCGACATGCGCTTGATGTTGTACAAGATTATTTTTGAAGTGATGCAGGGATCATAAAAAAAGGACAAACGGGTCCCAGGTAAATGACCTGGGCTTTCGTTTTGTCCATCTCGTTAACGTAGAAAATCGGTTTCTGTGTTCGATATACCTGGCCACCACTGACCTTGTTGCCAAGCTAAGATAAATTGTTCTGTTTTGCTCAAGCATACTTCATGGTGCGTAGTCAAATCAGGATAAACGCGTTCTACGGAAAAAACTTGCGTTTCATGGGCTAATAGGGCATGCATTTTAGCCGTTCTTTGCGCCTCAATATCGATGGTTGTTGTTGCACGATGTCGCAAAGTTTCTTTTGGACTTGCCCCTACATAGAGCTTTATAACACCGGGAATCGTGGGTATCGTTGCAAAGACTGCCTTAGAAATGGCCGTATGATCAGGATGACCAGAAAAACCGTCTTCCGGAAATGTGAACACAATTTCGGCCTGTGTTTTTACTAACGCATCTCGCACAGCGGCGACTAGGATGCCTTCCGGTAACGAGGATAGTCCTTTATCGAGAAAAGGTCCGATCGTCAGTGATTCGATCCCTAAATAGTCGCATGCGTTATGTAGCTCTTCGCGCCGCTTTTGTGCATACTGTTGACGATGATCAAATTGAAGGTGACCGTATTTGCCGGCATCACCTGAGGTGGCTGTATATAAGGATACGTGATGGCCATGTTCCACCAGTTTGCGAACTGTGCC
Source organism: Caryophanales bacterium (assembly GCA_027343965.1). Lineage (GTDB taxonomy): Bacteria > Bacillota > Bacilli > Alicyclobacillales > SLC66 > JAKACU01. The sequence goes on from DAHWJX010000019.1 coordinate 11,666, forward strand.
ACCCATCATAAACGATTCATCATCGGGATGGGCAAATACCAAAGTGACTTGTAACGGCTTCATCGCAACCTCCTCCTTCTATTTTTACGCTAGCAGGAAAAGGACTCGTGTGTCAATGTCTACGTGGCTAATGACCTTTAATGAATTAGAGAAGACAAACCTTAAGTTCTTTGCTAAAGCTTTGCAGGAGCAAGCAGAACCAGGGTATCAAGAAGATCAGACGCGATTAATTTGGACGAATTTTGCTAATGACCATTCGCTTTCGATTCATCATATATTGGATGGAAAAGCTCCTGTCATTACGTTAGGGGATTATCAACATGCGGATTACAAGGTAGTCTTTACTGCAGATCTTGATGCGGTATGGAATCCGCTCACTGAAACCTGGATGCACCTGTGTGGTCATCATGCCCAATCCGTCCATGCTTTTGCTCTAGCGCTGCTGTACCAGCAGGGTTTTTTTTCGCCTGCAGTGGCTGTACGACTGATTGGCTGTCCTGCTGAAGAATGCTATCCCGCCTTTTTCCCTACAGATGTATCTCGATTTATACCAGGAAAACAGAAGTTATATGAGCAGGGTGCATTTAAAGGGGCCTCTTGTGTGCTTAGCACGCATCTTGCCGATGATATTTCGACGCGAACCGTCGTTTTTGCAAGAGGTGCTTATGGTCTAATTTGGTTGCGCTTGCGGCATCGTGCACCGGACGAAGAGTCATTGCATACAGATGAGATCGCGCACATCAAGGCTTTTTTGCATTCGTGTTTTGTTGATATGATGCTTGTAGGGCATGATCTTCGCATTCGAACAAAAGTTTGTCACGATAGCGGTGCACGACCATCTGGAGACGAACTTATTGCCTTTTTGCACAGGATGGGTGTTGATGTTTTTTTAGTTAGTGAATATCCTCCGCTATTGCAAGATAAGAATTTGCTCAAAACATCACGCCGTCTTTTGTGTGAACAATATCCTGACGTGACGTCTCTTACCAGTGTATTTCTGCAAGGCGCAACAGATTTTGGGGTGGCGAGTTATGAAACGCCAACCTTTCAATTATTCGTAGGCGGTACACAGCATATGACGCACGATCCAGCCTTTACTGTACTGGATGAAGAATTTGCGTACCTTTTTGCTGGGGCATTTTTGGCCAATTTGATACAACGTTTGGCTTGTGATGAGCCTAATAGGAAAGGAAGAAGGACACTATGAAAGTAACTATTTTATGTGGAGGAATCTCAGCTGAGAGAGATGTTTCATTACTATCAGGAAATGCGGTAAATCAAGCGTTGCTAAGCAAGGGATTTGCAACGCAACTCCTTGACACGGGTTCTGGGTTTGTCGAAGATTTGCGCTCGTTTCATCCGGACGTGGTTTTTATTGCTTTGCATGGACGCATGGGTGAGGACGGAACCATTCAAGGCTTACTTGAGGTTTTAGGCTATCCCTATGTAGGATCTGGTGTTTTGACCAGTGCGATCGCGATGGATAAGCGTACAACAAAACGAATTCTGATGACCGAACAGCTTCCTTTGGCCCAAGACTATGTGTTAAAAACTACAGATCCTGTGCCCGATCGGGACTTAGCTCAGCATCTTGGAAACACGATTGGTTTTCCCTACATCATTAAACCCAATCGAGAGGGTAGCACGATTGGGTTAACTCTAGCCCATACAGTTGATGAAGCCGTAACAGGTATGAACCAAGCTTTACAGTATGACAACGAAGTGCTTATTGAAGAGTACATCGAAGGGACGGAAGTTACAGCTGTTGTGACCGGCGATCCTTTTGCTCCCGATGTACTTGGCGTGATTGAAATCATTCCGAAAGCCGTTTTGTACGATTATGAATCAAAGTACTCTCAAGGTGGAAGTGAACACATTATTCCTGCGCGAATTGGGCAAGATCGATTGCAGGAAGTAGAAGTCTATGCCAAATCAGCCTATCGCGCCTTGGGGTGTACAGACTATGCGCGCATAGATTTTATCGTCGGTAAAACGGGTCCGATCATTCTGGAAGTCAATACACTTCCAGGAATGACGTCCACCAGTTTGGTTCCTGATGCCGCTAAAGCACGAGGCATCTCTTTTGAGGATTTTTTAGTTCAAATGGTAGAACGCAGTTATGCGCGTAGCAAGAAGAAATGAACGGCGCTAGTATTTGACCAGTTTTCTAGACTACTGGTATACTGTCCATGAAGTTTTACAGATTGCTATTGTCCCATCGAAGGTGGCGAAACCATGACAAGCGGTGAACAGTCCGCAGAGAATCTCAATGTCTTAACCAGCACGCAAGCAGTAGTAAAAGAAGCGCTATCGAGGCTTGGTTACGGAAAAGAAATGTTTGATTTACTTAAACAGCCGTTACGCTTCTTAACGGTGCGTATTCCTGTACACATGGATGACGGAAGTGTAAATGTTTTCACTGGATACAGAGCGCAACATAATGATGCCATTGGACCGACAAAAGGTGGTATTCGATTTCACCCGGACGTTACGGAAGATGAAGTCAAAGCATTGTCCATATGGATGAGCATCAAGTGTGGGATCGCGAATTTGCCGTATGGTGGCGGTAAGGGCGGTGTCGTTTGTGATCCACGCGAAATGTCCTTTAAGGAGCAAGAACAAGTGGCTCGTGGTTATGTCCGCGCCATCAGTCAGATCGTCGGACCGACGAAAGATATTCCAGCACCGGATGTCATGACTAACTCACAGGTCATGGCATGGATGATGGACGAATATAGCCGAATTCGTGAATTTGACTCACCAGGATTTATTACGGGTAAACCTGTCGTTCTTGGCGGTTCACAAGGACGCGACTCATCGACCGCTCGAGGGGTTGCTATTTGTATTCGTGAAGCGGCAAAGGTACAAAACATCGATCTCACAGGTTGCCGTGTGGTTGTACAAGGGTTTGGCAATGCAGGCAGTTACCTTGCCAAGTTCATGCATGATTCGGGTGCTAAAGTAATTGGTATCTCTGATGCTTATGGCGCGTTGCATGATGAGAATGGACTGGATATCGATTCGTTACTTGAAAGACGCGATTCGTTTGGTACAGTAACGAAGCTGTTTAAAAATACGATTTCTAATCAAGAATTGCTTGAGTTAGACTGCGATATTCTCGTTCCCGCGGCCATTGAGAATCAAATTACACAAAAAAATGCAGATCGCATCCGGGCAAAGATTGTGGTAGAAGCCGCTAATGGGCCAACGACACCTGATGCGACGAAAATTCTCACGGATAAAGGAATTTTGTTGGTGCCCGATGTTCTTGGCAATGCTGGTGGGGTGATTGTATCTTACTTCGAATGGGTGCAAAACAATCAAGGATTTTATTGGACGGAGCAAGAAGTTATGCAGCGTCTTGAAGACGTTATGATGCATTCGTTCGAAACGGTCTATCATACCGCACAAGCGCGTACGATTGATATGCGTCTTGCCGCTTATATGGTTGGTTTACGTAGAATGGCAGAGGCAATTGAATTACGTGGTTGGGTATGACTCACAACCCGTATGGCATATACTGGGTATGATTGCAGCCAGTAGGAGGGTATTGTGATGCAATTGGAATCCATGATGTTACAAGAGATAAAAAATGATATTGGCACACCAAGCGGTCGCGTCAAGATTCATATTCGCTGTCGCAATTGTGGCGAAGTGTTTATCTTGCGGGGTGTCAAAGACAGCAGAGGGCATGTAGAGACAGGCTTTCGGCGATGTTTATGTGATAATGACCGAGATTTCGACATTGAACCAGTGGGTTGAAAAACATGATATAAGGCTTTGCACGAAATGACTTGCCATTTCGTGCAAAGCCTTTTTTGTTTCTATGCATAGTAAACCCTCACCTTGTCAGACACTAACGATCGTATAAACAAGAGTTATTACGTGCGATCGGAGGGACGATTTTGTGAGACGCGAAAAATTTCTCCTCGTTGCTTCAGCTTTCATGCTCAGCACGGTATCGTTTTTGGCTGTAGTGCCGATTCACCCTGCCAAAGCAGCACTTACCAGCACTTTGGCTGAAGGCATGTCCGGCGCAAACGTGCATGAGTTGCAGGGCCGTTTAAAGTTGCTTGGTTACTACCATGGACCAGTAAGTGGGGCATACTCTTGGCAGACGTATTGGGCGGTGCGTGATTTTCAATATGCGTTTGGACTTCCTGTGGATGGTGTCGCGGGCTCATTAACGAATACAGCCTTAATGAAAGCTACGCCTCGTTACGCCCCCGCAGTGCAAAATCAACCTGTATCTGTTGCGCGAGCCGTTTCGACAAGCACGAGCCCCGTGCCTAACCCTGTCAATGCGAAAGTTGCGATACCGCCGTCCAATAACGGCATTTCCCAAAATGACATTAATTTGATGGCACATGTCGTATACGGAGAGGCAAGAGGGCAGCCGTTTATCGGCCAGATCGCGGTGGCGGCCGTAATTATCAACCGATACCACAGTAGCTTATTTCCGCATTCGATCCCAGGTATCATCTACCAAAACGGTGCCTTTACATCGATTTCTAACGGCCAAGCTTGGCTTGGTTTACACCAACAGAATGTGCAAGCCGTCATGGATGCGATTCACGGATTTGATCCTACACACGGCGCACTGTACTACTGGAATCCTGCAACAGCAACATCGCAGTGGGTGTGGTCTCAACCTGTTATGCTACAAATCGGTAACCATGTTTTTGCCAAATAGAGGTGATGATTCGTGAAGCACTCGTCTGGGTGGATTATTCCTGCGTTAGCGTTAGGCACTTTTTCTTTGTTGCTCTATGGGTATAATGAGCACCAAATTCGCTCGGCTGCCGTAGCCAATCTTCAATTGCAAAATGCGACTGCCGTTCACAACATGGCCTATGACATCGATGAGATGCAAGATGCGCTGGCAAAAGTATTACTGACCACGCAACCACAGATGGTCATGACACAACTGCAAAATGCTGCTCGATATGCGGCAAGAGCTGATGTCGATACCTTGCATATGTTGGGTGATGCAAGGCAAACGACAGACCTTCAGGCTTTCCTCAATCGCATGATAGCCAAAACAGATGCGATGACTGCAGCGAAGCTACCAGGGGTACTTTCATCAAGTGATCTAAAAGAGATTCGTTCACTAGCAAGGGCAGCTACGGCACTTGAACATCATGTGCGGCAGACTCAGGCTTCTTTGCTATCAGACCCGATGTCCGCTACCTTCCACGGTCAAGCAAGCCCTTTGCCTAAGACAGCTTTTGTCAATCTAAGTGCATCTTCGGCATCGCTTTCACCGATTTTACGCGGTGAATCGATGAGCGCAAAATCCTATCCGACCAATAGCACGTTATCTGGTAGCACGATTTCAGCCAAGAAAGCTGTAAACACGGCACGCCAGTATTTTCATATACCATCATCTGTGGCAGCACAAGTAAGTCGATTTGGTCCTGCTTATGATGACCATGGTTATATGATCTCATTTGGGACAACGAACAACGCCTATGACTCTATGGTGGTTGGGGTATCCCTACATGCTGGTAAAGTACTTTGGATGCACCAACGAAATGCTTCAGGCACGGCAGCAATAACTCCCTCAAAAGCGTTGCACGAAGCCATCGTATTTTTACGGCAACATGGTCTATCGGACCTCGCACTTGATCAATCAGATCATTATGGGGTGGTTAGTGTGTACAGCTTCGTTCCTGTTGTTCAAGGTGTACATGACATGACGCGAAAGGTCCTCGTACAAGTTGACCGGGCAAATGCGCAAATCGTTGGGTTTGATGCGAGCCCCTATTACTTACAATCTGGTGCTTATGCAAGGAAAAAAGCTTTATTAGCAAAAGCGACGGTGCTTGCAGGGTTTCGCCCCGCTTTCAAAGTTGAGTCCGTTTCCCTAGCTTGGAAAACACTAGGTACGCCCGCAGCTAGATCCTTATGTTACGAAGTGCTTGGTCGCACGTCCACAAACACCTTTCTAGTCACTGTCGATGCAACTACGGGCAGGCAAGTAACAATGGATCAATTGTCTAAAGACGAAATGTAGTCGAATTGCCCATTCCACCGGAGGGTGTACCTTTCGCCAAAGTCAATTCCACGGTATAATACGGTAGGGCAGAGGTGAAATTATGTCGTTACCGGTGGTTGGGCAAACGGTACAAATTCAAAAACAAGTCGATGGTGTTCAAGGTCATGCACGCATTCTTGACTTAAAATCAGAAGGCATTTACATAGACGTTCCTCTTATCGTTGGCCAAGGCAAATGGATGGATTTTTCCAACTCTGAAATCATTCATATAAGTTATGTTTTAGCCGATGGAGCCGTCTATCATTTTGAATCAACGATGCTTATGCGCACAAAACTTGATCAATTAGCAGCCATACTGCTTCGTCGCCCGGAGCCGTCGCAAATCATACGACTGCAAAGGCGCTCTTTTGTGCGTGTCGAAGTATCGTTGCAACTATCCATACTTCGAATTCGACGTGATGATGCAGCTCCTCTTAGTACGGGATACGGTATGACTTATGATCTTAGCGGTGGGGGCCTATCCTTTAGGCCATTGAAAGATATGGAAATTGCTCACGGCGATCAGATTACGGTCAAGTTTGGGTTACCCAATGATCAAGCAAAGGACCTGCCAATCAGTGCCAAAGGTCACGTTGTTCGTTTGGCTCATGATGAATATAATCGTTCTTTATACTGTATAAACTTCGAACAGTTATCCAGTTCTGATCAGCAACGAATTATTCAGTATGTTTTTCGACGACAAATTGAACTGCGCAGCAAGGGCCTTTTTTAGTTTGCTTTTAGGATTAAGTTCTACGTAGGGAGCGCGCTATGGGATGGGATTTCAAGTCGCAATCGATGGTCCGGCAGGTGCTGGAAAAAGCTCAGTGGCGCGAGGTGTAGCGCAAGTATTGCAAATTTCATATCTTGATACTGGCGCCATGTACCGAAGTGTGACGTACTTAGCCTTGTTGCAGGGTGTACAAGAAAACGACATATACCAACTGAAAGAGCTTCTTCATCAGATGGTGACAAAACTCAATTATCAAGTGGTGCAAGGTGAACAACATCTTTTATTCGGTGATTTGGACTTGACCGATGTGATACGGTTACCGGAAGTTACGCGGCATGTTTCCATGATGGCTGCCAATTCGTTAGTTCGTCAATACCTAGTACAAAAACAACAAGAATTAGCTTTATCATGGCCAGGTATTGTGATGGATGGCCGGGATATAGGAACGCATGTATTACTCAATGCTGACGTAAAGTTCTTTCTTACCGCATCTCTTGAACAACGCGCCAAACGCCGTTATGAAGAGATGGTTAGCAAAGGTTTTAATCCTTCCTTGGCGGAATTGATGGGTGATATTGAACGGCGTGATCAAATGGATATAGAACGTGACCATTCACCGCTGCGACCAGCGCAAGATGCTATCATCCTAGATACTTCTTGTCTCACACAGGACGAAGTTGTAGAGATAGTCGTGGCACTTTGTCGCCTCCGTATGACGCATGGGGAGGGTAGATAATTAACGATGTTGTATAATCTCACTCAAATTGCGGTCAGACTATTTTTGCACATTGTTTTTCGGTTGCGAATCCATCATGCGAATGGCGTCCCTGCTCAAGGCGGTGTTCTTATCTGTAGCAACCATATTTCCAATTGGGATCCGGTGATCGTCGCAGCATGTCTTACCAGACCCGTGTCGTTTATGGCAAAAGAGGAGTTATTTCGAAGCAAACTTCTAAGTCCGCTAATTCGAAAACTTCATGCATTTCCCATTCGCAGGGGTGCGGCTGATCATGCTGCTATAAAGACAGCTGTGGATATCTTAAAGAAAGGCAACATGTTGGTCATGTTTCCCGAGGGTACGCGAAAGAATAAAGGTTCTCTCGCAACGATTGAACGCGGTGTCGGTTTGTTAGCATTGCGTTCGAGTGTTATGATTGTACCCGCAAACATTCAAAGTACGTACCGCTTATTTGGCAAATTGTCCGTGACATTTGGTCAACCATTTCAACTAAGCGAAACGACAGTCGGTGGTGACACCCTAACTTCTCAAAGTCATGATCAATCAAAGCGCATGTCGATAGATGAGGCTGCTGATTATATCGCGATGCGCATGAGAGAACTGGCAAAGGAGGGGACAGGGCCTTGACCGAAATCGTACGAGACGTTTTACTTGGGCTTATTGTGCTCGGCGGAGTCTGGCTATATGGTATTTTACTTCGGGCGCGTTTTGAAGCCATAGGTGTCCCAAACGCAAAACGTGTCGCTAACCGATTTCGATATTTTACTACCTGGCTCATCACCGCTGCTTTTGTCATCGGTACCTTGTATCGAATACATGGGATCAGCTTTCAAGTTGCCATCATGATCTACATACCGATTGGGGTGGGCTTTCTTCTTTTATTGAGATGGCTTCAACCTTATCTGCAATTTCACAAGGAGGATTTTAAAGATGAGTGAACAAGAACAGCAACAAACAAGTGCACAGGAGATTGTTGTAGGGGCAGTCGTTAAGGCAACAGCCGTCGAGGTACAGGGTGATCACGTCGTAGTTGATTTTGGTTATGGGCAACTGGGCAAAATTCTTCGTAAAGATTGGTCTGCTGTGTCCATTCCTTCATTGCAAGATGTAGTTCAAATTGGAGATGTTGTTGATGTGCAGGTGGAGTCATTGAACGAGACACCAATTTTGTCGAGAAAATCTGCGGTCAACGACGAAACATGGAGCCGTTTGGCAAAGTTGCTTGATGACGGTACCGTGATCACCGTTACGGTGCTCGCTGTAGTTAAAGGTGGGCTAGTCGCAGATTTACAAGGTGTACGCGCCTTTATTCCAGCTTCGCTACTTGATGTCAAATTCGTTTCGGATATATCATCTTACGTGATGAAGCCATTGGACGTCGTCGTAGCGGAAGTGGAGCCAGCAGATCGTCGACTTATCTTGTCGCACAAGCGTGTCCTGGAATTGCAAGAACAAAACGCACGTCAAAGCCAAATGGATAAGTTCCATGTAGGTGAGCATGTACAGGGGACAGTCGCGCGTTTGACACCGTTTGGCGCCTTTATTGATCTAGGTGGTATCGATGGCCTGCTGCATATTTCTGAAATGTCATGGTCTCGTGTTGATCGTCCTGAAGATGTTGTGCAACCCGGGCAATCAGTGGACGTGAAAATTTTGAAAATGGAAAAGGAGTCTGGTCGTATCTCCTTAAGCATGAAGGGAGATCGCATAAGTCCTTGGGCAGATGTTGCCGATCAGTTTCACGTGGGTGATCTCGTGACAGGCACCGTCAAACGTTTGTCTTCATTCGGCGCTTTTGTCGAGGTGGCCAATGGCATTGAAGGCTTGGTCCATGTATCACAAATTTCCGAAAAACGTGTTGCTCAACCATCTGATGTTCTGTCGCCGGGTCAAGAAGTTCAGGTTAAAATTCTAGAAGTTCATCCAGAAGAAGAACGCATAGCGTTGTCCATGAAGGAAGCGCGTCGGGAATCGGTGAAACGGGAAGAAAAGAAACGTGTCAACCATTTTGTTGAAAAGCAAACTACGGAACCAGCAGCAACCACGCTTGGTGATCTCTTTGGCGACTTGCTTCGGGATAAATTCAAATAATTATTGACGTGATCATGACAAATTTGCGATAATGTTTTGATGTGTATCTAGGAGGTGGCATGATGCCAAAAGTGTTAAACGTCCGAGAAGGTTCCCTTGCACAAGAGGTGGACATTGAACCTGGGGATGAAATCTTGGCCATCAACAGCCAGCCCATTCGAGATATTGTCGATCTGCAATTTGCCATGGCTTGTGAAGAAATGACGATAGAAGTTCGAAAATCGAGCGGGGAACAGTGGCTCATTGAAGTGGATAAAGATTATGATGAAAACTTAGGCGTAGAGTGGGAAAACCCAACCGTCGACCGCGTCAAACTTTGCCACAACAAATGTGTCTTTTGTTTTGTTGATCAGATTCCTGGCAATATGAGAAAAACGTTAAACATGCGTGATGATGATTATCGTTTATCCTTTTTACATGGTAATTTTGTGACACTGACAAATCTAAAAGATGCTGATCTTGAACGGATTACAACATTGCACATGTCGCCATTGAATGTGAGTGTGCACACGACCAATCCTGAATTACGAATAAAAATGCTTGGCAACAAAAAACGCGCCGGTGATATTCTGCGGCAGATCGAGTTTCTGGCTGACGCCGGCATTGAAATAAACACGCAAATCGTGCTCTGCCCTGGCTGGAACGACGGTGATGAATTGGATCGGACAATTGAAGAGCTCTCCGCATTTTATCCGGCAGTTCGGACACTGTCCGTGGTTCCGGTAGGGCTCACCAAACACCGTCAAGGATTAGCACAACTGCGTAATGTGACACAAGCAGATGCACAAAATGTGATTGCTCGTATTGGTGTCTGGCAGGACAAGCTTCGCCCGCTTTTAGGTGCTAATTTTGTTCACGCCGCTGATGAGTTTTACGTCATAGCAATTGCAGATGTACCATCTTCATTGTATTATGATGAATTTGCACAAATTGAGAATGGCGTAGGTCTGATTCGTACATTCATGGATGGTTTTGATCGTGCACGAGGAGATCTCCCGTTAAAAATGATGAAATCACGACACGTTGCTGTCGTGACAGGTACATCAGCTAGCCGCACGATTAAAGACTCGGCAAATCGGTTGAATCGAATAGAAGGTTTAACCGTCGATGTGCACGTGATTGAAAATCGTTTCTATGGATCACAAGTTACGGTGACAGGACTGATTACGGGGCAAGATATCGTCACCCAAGTGAAGGATCGACTCGCCGCTGATGTGTTGATCATACCTGATGTGATGTTAAAGGATGATCGTGACGTTTTTTTGGATGATTATACTGTTGAACGGGTGCAAGATGAGCTAAGGGCACCTGTGTTGATTGTACCCACGAATGCAAGTGGCATGGTCAATGGCGTGCTCGGCCGTACAGCAGAACTTCCCATCAGAAGGCGTTATGAGGCGACATTACGATCCGTGTCATCAGGTCAGTAGATGTACTTGAATAACTTCTTTGCTGAAAGGGTGAAATAGTTTGGCCGAGCGTATTATGGCCATTGTCGGACGACCTAACGTGGGTAAATCAACGTTATTTAATAAAATAGCGGGGCAGCGCATTGCGATTGTTCAAGATCGCCCAGGTATCACGCGAGACCGCATTTATGCATCTGCAGAATGGGTTGGAACAAATTTTCGCATTATTGACACAGGAGGTCTTGAGATCGGTGAAGACAATGCCATTTCTTCTCGTATACGGGCTCAAGTAGAACTTGCTGTTGATGAGGCACAAGTAATTGTATTTTTGGTAGATGGGCCAGCGGGTGTTACACCGGCTGATCAAGAGATAGCAGATTTGTTACGGCGTTCAGGTAAACCTGTGGTTGTTGCCGTCAATAAATTGGACAACCCCAATTTACTCAATCAAGCCTATGAATTTTATGCCTTAGGTTTTCCAGCCACCGTAGCAGTTTCTGCGGAACATGGCATTGGAACGGGAGATTTGCTTGATGAGGTTGTTGCGCGATTTTCTGATGCCGATGAACCGCAGATATATGGCGATGATGTTGTAAAAATCGCAGTCATCGGTCGTCCTAATGTTGGCAAATCATCCTTGATCAATGGTATTTTGGGCGAAGATCGCGTTTTAGTCAGCGATGTCGCTGGTACAACGCGCGACGCTGTAGATACGCTGTTTGACATGGATGGTAATCAATTCGTATTGATTGATACCGCTGGCATGCGCAAACGGGGAAAAGTTTATGAAAAGACCGAAAAATATAGTGTTTTGCGTGCTCTTCGAGCCATTGAACGCTGTGATGTAGCTATACTTGTGATCGATGGTAATGAAGGTATTATCGAACAAGACAAGCATGTGGTTGGATACGCACTTGATGCAGGCAAAGCTGTAGTTGTTGCTGTGAATAAATGGGATATTGTAGAGAAAGATGATAAAACTGCGCAGGAATTTGAACGCAAGATTAGAATGCAGTTTCCATTTCTTGCTTGGGCTCCTATTGCATTTGTTTCTGCTAAAACAGGTCGTCGGGTAAAAACGCTTTTAGAGTACAGTGTAGTTGCTGCTGAAAATCATGCCATGCGCATTTCGACATCGACTGTTAATACGATTGTGCAAGAAGCGGTTTCCTTGTCTCCGCCTCCGACTGACAAAGGACGTAGATTAAAGATTTACTATGCAACTCAGGTGAGCGTGCGTCCGCCAACTTTTGCACTCTTTGTCAATGCCCCGGAAATTATGCATTTTTCGTATGTACGCTATATGGAAAATCAGCTGCGTACTGCGTTTGGGTTTGAAGGTACACCCATTCGCCTTCTTGTGCGTCAGCGATCCTAATTTGGGAGAGGACTCAAATGATCGTTGTCAGTATTTTGTTTGCTTACCTTCTCGGGTCCATCAGTTCTAGCTATATTGCGGGTAAAATGGCCGCAGGCGTTGATATCCGTGAACATGGAAGCGGCAATGCAGGGGCAACCAATACGCTGCGCGTTTTAGGCTATAAGCTTGGATTGATCGTGTTTATCGCTGATATCGCTAAAGGGGTACTGGCTGTCGCTTTTGCACATCTCGTGACAAACGGATCGGAAACCGCAATGGCTTTATCAGGATTGTTTGCGGTACTTGGCCATAATTGGCCTATCTATTTTGGCTTTCGCGGTGGAAAAGGGGTAGCGACCACGATCGGGGTGCTCATGACGATCGCACTTGTTCCGTCTTTGTATGCGGGTCTTGTAGCGTTAGTGTTATTGATTTTTACGCGTTACGTCTCACTTAGTTCACTGACGTACGTGATGCTCACACCGATTTTTCAATTGTTTTTTCACACGGCTGCCATAACTGTAATTGTTTCCTTTGTGCTGCTGCTCTTAAGTTTTTGGCGACATCGGGGGAATATCGACAGACTTTTGCACGGACGTGAGCATCGGGTGTTTTCGAAGTGAGTACTTCAGTAGAACGTGTGGGTTCATGGCGTATCGCTGTAGTAGGCGCTGGGAGTTTCGGTACTGCACTTGCCTGTGTTCTTCAAATGAACGGACATTGCGTTACACTGTTTGGACGAAATGCCCAATCTATGACGCAACTGGAGCAGACGAGGCAAAACAACCGTTATCTTCCTGATATCACTTTGCCCTCAGGCATTATTGCCACGGCTGATATAGATCTTTTGTGTGATATTGATGTGTTTATTATCGCAGTACCGTCCCATGCCATGCGTGATACAGTAAAGCAATTGCGTCCCTATATCAAAGATCATACGATTATTGCGCATGTGACCAAAGGTCTTGAAGGCACGACCTACATGCGTATGTCCGAGATCATTTTACAAGAAATTGATATATTGCAAACCCGAAAATTGGGTGTTTTGTCTGGGCCAAGCCATGCCGAAGAATTATCCAATCACTTACCGACGACATTGGTAGCATCCAGTCAATCACAAGGTACGGCTGAATTCTTGCAGGATCTCTTCATGAATGATTTTTTACGTGTCTATACCAACGCTGATGTAGTAGGAACAGAAATTGGTGGTGCACTCAAAAATATTATTGCTCTTGGCTGTGGTCTTTCTGATGGATTGGCCTTTGGAGATAATGCAAAAGCTGCACTGATGACGCGTGGACTTGTGGAAATCGCTCGTTTAGGCATGCAACTTGGTGCTGACTATAACACATTTTCAGGGCTATCCGGCATAGGGGATCTCATCGTTACGTGTACGAGTCATCATAGCCGCAATTGGAATGCAGGTTTTTTGTTAGGCCAAGGGTTTACACTTCCTGCTGCGTTAGAAAAAGTCGGGATGGTGGTTGAAGGCGTTAAAACAACGCCTTCAGCGATCGCATTGGCACAAAAGGTCGGTGTGCATTTACCGATTGCCGAGTCGCTTTATCAGGTGCTTTTTGAAGACAAAGATCCACTTGACGCCGTACGAGACCTTATGCAAAGAATGCGTCGTCATGAGATGGAAGAGTATGTTCAAGAAAGTTCGACTGGATGGCTATATCCATAAATGGTAAACTTACTTTGCTGACCTTGTGTACATTGAGGAGGTTTTTACATTGGCTGAATATCCGCAGGAGTTACGCTACACCGAGGAACATGAGTGGGTAAAATTTGAGGGCGACCTTGCTCGCATTGGGATTACGTCATTTGCGCAAAGTGAATTGGGCGATATTGTTTTTGTCGAGTTGCCGAGCGTTGGTCAAACTCTTCGACTCGGGGATACTTTTGGCACGGTAGAGTCTGTCAAAACAGTCTCTGATTTATTTGCACCTGTTGCAGGGGAAGTTGTCGAAGTGAATGAGGCTCTTAATGACGCACCAGAAGCAGTTAATTCGGATCCTTATGGTGCGGGATGGATGGTTGTAGTCAGAGTCACCGATCGTCATGAAGATCACTTACTTTCTGCCACAAAGTATCAGGAGCACGTGAACGAATAAATGGTGTGGTCCGTGCGATTACTTGATACAGGAGTTGGTTGTGCATCGTATAATATGGCGCTTGACGAAGCCATTCTTATGCAGGTGAGCGAGGGGTGTTCTCCTCCGACCTTGCGGTTTTATCGCTGGGAACGGCCTTCGGTTAGTTTAGGCTATTTTCAGAGAACGACACGAGAGATCGATCTGGATGCTCTTGCCCACAAACAGTTTTCTTTAGTTCGCCGGATGACAGGTGGACGAGCCGTGTTGCATGATAGAGAATTGACCTATAGCATCATGGTTCCGGGTGATCATGAGTTGGCGCAAGCTTCCGTTGTGGAGTCCTACCGTATGGTTTCTCAAGGCTTACAAGAGGGATTTCAGCAACTTGGTCTGCAAGCTCAAGTGGTTTCGTTGGCGGATGAATCAATGCGGGATAAATTTCGATCACTCGGTTCAGCCGCTTGCTTTGACTCTCCATCTTGGTATGAACTTGTGGTGGAGGGAAAAAAGATAGCCGGTAGTGCTCAAGTTCGAGCACATGGCGGTTTGTTGCAGCATGGTTCGCTGTTGTTAGATTTGTGTGCGGATGACTTGTTTGATGTTCTGGTGTTTCGATCCCCGGATCATCGTAATCTTCTACGAAGGGAATTTGACTCCCGGGCGGTTAGCGTCAAGCAATTGTCGTCGCAAGATGTTTCCTATGAAGAGGCGGCGCAGGCATTTCGAAAAGGTATGGAACTGGGACTTCCCTGTAAACTCATCCCTGGGGATGTAACTGCGAAGGAAAGGGAAATTGCTCTACAGTTACAAAAGGAAAAATATGAGGCTGACGAATGGAATTTTCGTCGTTAATGCGTAAAAAGGTCGTCTTCGGACGGCCTTTTTTTCTGCGATTTTAGAGTTAGTTCTAGTTTGTCTTGTATTTGCGTATTCATAGAGCAAATAGGAACGAGTGGCACTGCGGGCTTTATGGGGTTTTGTGCATATTGCCTAAAATACAGCATATATATGGTAACGTCCAAAACGGGTGGTGGCTTAGGAGATGCCGTCAGGCGCCCTCAGTGGTAGAGATCTAGTTGTGATTTTGACGCGGTTTTAGGGTCAGGGAGGGAAAAGCGTGGATAAATTCGACGTATTTAAAGATATTGCGGAGCGTACTGGCGGCGATATCTACCTGGGTGTCGTAGGTCCGGTACGAACCGGAAAATCGACGTTCATTAAAAAGTTTATGGAACTTATTGTGTTGCCCGGCATGGCTGATGATGGGGAACGTACGCGTGCGATTGATGAACTCCCGCAAAGTGCCGCAGGGAAAACAATCATGACGACGGAACCGAAATTCGTTCCTAATCAAGCTGCACGAATTACTGTGGCTGAGGGAATCACGATTGATTGCCGGCTCGTTGATTGTGTTGGGTATGCTGTGGACGGAGCTCGGGGGTATGAAGACGAAAACGGGCCGCGCATGGTAACGACACCGTGGTATGACGATCCCATTCCTTTTCAGGAAGCCGCAGAAATCGGTACACGCAAAGTGATTGCTGATCATTCTACGATTGGCCTCGTGGTGACCACCGATGGAACGATCGCGGAAATTCCGCGTGAAAACTATGTCGGCGCAGAAGAGCGCGTCGTTGCTGAATTAAAGGAACTTGGCAAACCCTTTGTGATGGTTATCAATTCTGCGCGACCGTACGGACCCGAAGCCCAAGCGTTACGCTCAGAGTTGATTGATCGCTATGATATCCCTGTGATTGCTTTGTCTGCTGCTACTATGGGCAACGAAGATATCATGTTAGTGTTGCGTGAAGCATTATATGAGTTCCCAGTTCATGAGGTGAACGTTAACTTGCCTGGGTGGGTTATGGTTCTCGACCCTGAACATTGGTTGCGTAGCGCCTTAGAAGAGGCTGTTCGGACTACGATCCAAGATATCAGGCGATTGCGTGACGTCGATCGTGTGGTAGGTACCTTTGGACAATTTGAATTTGTCGAACGGGCCGCGATCGCGAGCGTCGATATGGGACACGGGATAGCAGATATCGAATTAACAGCACCTGACGCATTATACGATCAAGTGCTGACTGAAGTTGTAGGGGTAGAGATTCGTGGAAAAGATCATCTGCTACGTCTCATGAAAGACTTTACCCATGCGAAACGAGAATATGATAAAGTCGCTGATGCGTTACGCATGGTTAAGTTGACCGGGTATGGCATTGCACCACCGGTGCTCGAGGAAATGACGCTCGATGAACCGGAGCTGATCCGGCAAGGGTCGCGTTTTGGCGTTCGCCTCAAGGCGACAGCGCCATCGATTCATATGATTCGTGTGGACGTCGAATCTGAGTTTGCACCTATTGTTGGTACAGAACGGCAAAGCGAAGAACTCGTCAAATACCTGATGCAAGATTTTGAAGAAAATCCACTCAAAATTTGGGATTCAGACATCTTTGGTAAATCGTTAGCTGCTATTGTTCGGGAAGGTATCTCGGGAAAATTGTCGCTGATGCCAGAAAATGCACAATATAAGTTGCGAGAAACGTTACAGCGAATTATTAATGAAGGTAGCGGTGGCTTGATTGCTATCATCTTGTGACGATTTGTGACAGTTAAGGGAATCGCATGTGCGATTCCCTTGCAGGTTGTCATGAGTCCTGTTATACTAACACTTGTGCAGTGACGGGATGTAGCGCAGCCTGGTAGCGCGCTACCTTGGGGAGGTAGAGGTCCCGGGTTCGAATCCCGGCATTCCGACCAATCATTGAGCCCGCATTGGTGGGCTATTTTTTTTGTCACTTGAAAGGAGACTACTCCTGTATGGAAGACTACGTCGTCATCAAAGCCAAGGGCCACGGTGTTCAGGTGATCGGTCTCACACGAGGCCAAGAAACGCGCTTCAATCATCTCGAAAAGTTGGATAAAGGTGAGATTATGATAGCTCAGTTCACCGAATACACATCAGCGATAAAGGTGCGCGGTTCGGCGTTAATTTATTCGAAACATGGAACAATTGATACCGACGAGTAGCCTGTCTACGTCGTTTCATGTTTGTGTTATACTGGTTAAGCGAATCTGTACCGCCGCTTTATACGTTGGCGGTGGGAGTGGAGAACCGATGAGCGCTTTTGAAGAACCTAAATGGAATTATTTACGCTTAAAAGAAGTACAAACGTTTATTGAACAACTGATGTTTCATCCGGTGCTTCATGATGAACTGGTATTGCCGGTTGTTTCAAAGCTGCAACTGTTTTTAGGAGCATTGGTTCTGTCTCAGACCGAGTTATCTTCCAGCGCAACAGATCGAATTTTGGCAGCGATGGTACTCATGCATCATGGACTTGATTTGCACGAAAGTATTCAAGATGAAGAGGTACCCCAGTCAACACAGGCACAGTTGACGATTCTGAGCGGTGCCTTTTTCAGTAGTTTGTTTTATCGATTGCTTGCGGAAGCCAACTGTATTGACCTTGTCAGCGCATTTTCTAAAGCTGTTGCTAAAATTAATGAAGCAAAATCATCCTTGCATGATTTGCAACTTGATGCTCTTTATGATGATCAGCAGTATATAACTCACCAACGCACGGTTCAAGGTGAACTGCTCACAGCATTATGCGAAGCGTTTCCACCTGATATAGGGACTAGAGACTTAATTGATTCAGCCATATTAGCTAGTGCATACGATCAGGCTATATCGATGCTGCCTGATAAGACAAGGAGCTATTCACGTAGTCGCTTGCACGTAAGCTTCTCTGAGACAATGGAACGTCTGCATCAAGCCTGTCGCGATGTTTTAGGGGCTGATATCTGGCTTTCTGTACACATGTTATTTCATGTTGCAACAAATCATGTAGATGGTGTACGTGTTGGAGAAGGAGGCTGATTAAAGGTGGCTACCAATCATTCAGAGGTGCAATCTGAATTTGTACATGACGTGTTTTCTCATATCGCTAAACAATATGATGTCATGAATTCCGTGCTTAGTTTCAACCAACATAAATGGTGGCGCCGTTTTACGATGCGCAAGATGAACGTCTTTCCTGGGGCTGTATGTCTTGATGTGGCGAGTGGGACTGGGGACTGGGCAATTTCTTTGGCGCATGCTGTGGGCGTGCAAGGTAAAGTCACAGGACTTGATTTTTGTAAGGAAATGCTTGATGTTGCTGAGCCAAAACTCGTTCGAGAAGGTGTAAAGGATCGAGTCAACCTTGTACAAGGTGACGCCATGCAACTTCCTTTCCCTGATCATAGCTTTGACTTTGTAACAATCGGATTTGGTCTTCGTAACATGCCTGATCTTCGACAGGTTTTGCGCGAAATGAAACGTGTCGCGAAACCTGATGCGATGGTGGTGTGCCTAGAACTATCCAAGCCGACATGGAAACCGTTTCGAGCTTTATATTATGCTTACTTTAATCATATCTTGCCTTTCTTAGGGAAATTAGTTGTTGGAAAAGCTGAACCCTATCGCTGGCTTCCACAATCCCTTGTAGCGTTTCCAGAACGCAACAAACTGACACAAATTTTTTCCGAAGTGGGATTCAAACAGGTGCAGGATTACGCACTGACTGGTGGAATATGTGCATTACACATTGGCTTCAAACCGAGTGATGAACAGGCAACAAACTAAGGTGGACGAATTGCTTTGAATATTGCAGAATTTTATCAAGGTATGGAAGGCGATCTTGCCTTTGTAGAACAGCAATTGCACGAACAGTTGCATACGACACATCCTGTGCTAGAAAATGCGTCAATACAGTTGCTTGATGCAGGAGGCAAACGCCTGCGTCCTGTGTTTGTCTTGCTGTCCGGCACATTTGGTCGGTATGATCGTTTGCGTTTGGCCCGTGTAGCCGTTGCTCTCGAACTTATTCATATGGCCAGTCTCGTGCATGATGATGTTGTCGATCATGCGCAAACGAGACGAGGTAGGCCAACAGCCAAGTCGTTATATGGTAATAAAATGTCTATGTATACGGGCGATTTTATTTTTGCGCGAGCCTTAGCTAACCTTGCTGAAATCGATGATCCACTTTTGCATAAAACGCTTGCGCTGGCAATTGAACGAATGTGCATCGGTGAGATTGAACAAATTCGGGATCTTTTTAAAACAGACAGTACGATGCGTGTCTACCTTCGTCGTATTCGGCGTAAAACCGCTCTCCTCATTGAAATGTCATGCGCGTTAGGGGCTATGGCAGCAGGTTGTTCTTCTACGGAAGTGGCGGGCTTGCGCCGCTATGGTTACTACACTGGTATGGCGTTTCAAATCACCGATGACATTTTAGATTTCACCTCCACCGAGCAGCGTTTGGGTAAGCCCGTTGGAAGTGATTTACGCCAAGGAAACATCACTTTGCCGGCTTTATATGCGTTACAAGATAATCGATATGGTCAAAAGTTACGAAGCCTTCTACATGAGGACTGTAGCACTGAAGAGGTTGCATCCATGGTTAAGTTAGTGATCGACAGTGGTGGTATTGGCTTTGCGCAACAGGTGGCCGATCAATATCTGGCTAAAGCCAATGAAGGGTTGGCAGTTCTGACGCCCGGTAAAAATCGAATTACACTTTCGGCTTTAGCGACGTTCGTGGGTAAACGAGATCACTAGGGAATATTTGCTTTCTATAGGCTTGCCTTGTTACAATGATAATCGTTGTTTTCATGTAGGATACTGTGATTAAAGTGAGGGATATCGATTGGAACGTTCATTTATTATGATCAAACCCGATGGTGTACAGCGTGGATTGATCGGTGATATTGTTGCGCGCTTTGAAAGCAAAGGATTTAAATTGGTTGGAGCAAAACTGATGCAAGTGCCATCGACACTTGCACAACAACATTACGCTGAACACAAGGAACGTCCGTTTTTTGGCGAATTGGTAAATTTCATCACATCCTCACCAGTGTTTGCCATGGTTTGGGAAGGTCCGAACGTGATCGCTGTTGCCCGGAGCATGATGGGTAAAACCAACCCCGTGGACGCTATGCCGGGAACGATTCGCGGTGATTATGCGGTAAGCGTAGGGATGAACATCATTCACGGCAGCGACTCACCGGAAAGTGCTGCTCGTGAAATTGCGCTTTGGTTTAACTCTGATGACCTCGCAAATTATGAGCAAACTATTTCAAAGTGGATCTAAGTAATCCGTTGATGAAAAGCGGTCTCCCTTGCGGCGACCGCTTTTTTATACTCTTGTGTATATCGTTTTAGGGGGACATTGCCTTGAGTCCGCGTGACTTCGATTGGTTTATGGACGAATTTTATCAACTAACAGGGATTAACTTACGCCAATATAAACGTCC
This sequence comes from Caryophanales bacterium, assembly GCA_027343965.1. GTDB lineage: Bacteria > Bacillota > Bacilli > Alicyclobacillales > SLC66 > JAKACU01. Next base: position 32,437 of record DAHWJX010000019.1, read on the forward strand.
ACAAATGGAACGCAGATTGACTGCGCTGCGAGATCGGCGGGGCTTTAACTCCTTTGATGCCTACATGGGCGCTGTGTCTTCAAATTCTGCTTTATTGACCGAATTGTTAGACCGAATGACCATTAACGTTTCCGAATTTTATCGTAACAAATCTCGTTGGGATACCCTTATTGAGCGAGTACTCCCTACCATCCCTCTTCATAAAGAACTGAAAATATGGAGTGCAGCGTGTAGCACGGGAGAAGAACCCTATACGCTGTTATTGGTACTTTCTACAAAACTACCTTTGCAGCGTCTATCCGTCGTTGCAACAGACATTGATGAGAGGGCACTGACACGCGCAAAGGAAGGTCGCTATGTGAAAGATGTTATTAAACCCATTGCACCAGAAACAGTGCAACAGAATTTTCAGCTAACTTCAGATGGGAATTATATCGTGTCTAAGGAATTGCGCGAACGAATTACGTTTAAAAAACACAATTTATTGCGGGATCCGTACCTCACGGAACAAGATCTTATCGTATGTCGCAATGTCTTGATCTATTTTACGGATGAAGCTAAATGGCAAGTCTATCAAAAATTTGCTCACTCCTTAAATCCAGGAGGTGTTTTGTTTGTGGGAAGTACGGAGCAAATCTTTCATCCGGAAGCACTTGGACTCAAACAAATAGAACCATTCTTTTATCAAAAAACTCCATGAAACAAAACCTGCCAATGTAATAAGCTATACGTTGTGATTGAAATCACACCACGATTTCCCTGACCATGCTATTTTCCCTATAGGTATTATGTACTCATATTTCTATAAGAACTATAGGGAGGATATGTCGTTGCCATCAGAAAAGGAATACGTGCCAAATCGACCATCGATGCCAGC
>DAHWJX010000027.1:0-42603 GCA_027343965.1 Caryophanales bacterium
GACTGCGGCACTGATTCCGACGTCCTTGATGCTTTACGAGGTTCAGGCTACCGGACTTCTTTATCTTGGCACGGCGTTGATTCTTGGTGTGGTGTATCTTTATAAAGCGCTTAAAGGCATTCGCACACAGGATGACTTCGCGTGGGCCACGGACATGTTTAAGTACTCATTGATCTATCTAACCGTGATGTCCCTTGCGATGATCGTTAATCCACTGTAAGTCCACCATTTGGCAAAGAAACGCCCCAACCACCATTATGGTTGGGGCGTTTTGCAGCGATTTAGTTATTGCAAAGTAATTGATAATAGTAGGCGAGCGTGATTAAACCACGATCGAAGTTCTCAAGAGAAAAATGTTCGTTGGGTGCATGGAAGTTTTCATCAGGTAAGCCAAAACCCATCAAGACCACGGGAATTTGCAGCAAACTTGCAAAATTTTCGACAATGGGGATAGAGCCACCCATGCGCATGTAAAAGGGTTTTACACCGTATCCTTTTTCATACGCAACGGCCGCGGCCTCAATCTCCGGAGCTTCCAGTGGTGTGACGAACGGGCGTCCACGGTCAGTTTTGGTGACTGACACGGTGACACCTTTCGGGGTGTGAGCGACAAGATGTTTTTCTACAAGATCAAGAATCTTTTCTGGATCCTGATGATTGACAAGACGGCAAGTAATCTTGGCATGAGCAATGGCCGGGATGACCGTTTTTGAACCTTCACCTTGAAAACCGCCATAGACGCCATTTAACTCGAGCGTAGGCCTTGCCATGACGCGTTCTAAAGTAGAATACCCTGGTTCGCCTACGAGCGTAGGAAGTCCCAGATCGTTTTGATAGGTTTGTTCATCGAAAGGCAGTTCGCGAAAGGCAGTTCGCTCTTTATCTGACAAAGGTTCTACATCATCGTAAAAGCCTGCGACTGCTACTTTGCCAGCATCATCGTGTAACGTAGCGAGTAGTTGTACAAGGGCGTGCAATGCATTGGGAACAGCACCGCCGAATAACCCTGAATGCAAATCTGACTTGGCTGCTTGAATGTCAACTTGCATGCCGCAAAGTCCGCGAATGCCATAGCAAATAGCAGGTTGCATAGGTCCAAATATCGTCGTATCGGAGATGACGAGGACATTGGCTTTAAAGCGATCTTTCTCTCGTTCAAGAAGCTCTGGTAGATGAGCGCTACCGACTTCCTCTTCACCCTCAAAGCAAAATTTCACATTGACAGGAAGCCCGCCAGGGGATTTCATGAGCGCTTCAATTGCCTTAATTTGCATAAAAACTTGTCCTTTATCATCGGACGATCCGCGCGCAAAGATCTTGCCGTCTTTGATGACTGGGGAAAATGGTTCGCTCTCCCATAGATTGAGCGGGTCAACGGGTTGCACATCATAGTGACCATAGATGAGTATCGTTTTTTTCGCCGACGCATGCAGATAGTCTGCGTACACCACAGGATTTCCTTTTGTTTCAAGTAAGGTTACATTTTCCATAGAAATGCTGCGCAGAGCATCAGCAACCCAGTTTGCAGCTGAACGCATATCGTCTTTGTGTTCTGACAACGCGCTGATGCTTTCTATGCGCAAAAAAGAAAAGAGTTCGTCCAAATGTTGATCGCGATGCTCTTTAAAATACGTTTCTAAAGTGTCCACGAGGAAAACTCCTTTCACGCGTTGATCACTCTTCTATCGTTTGCACTCGAACTTTTGCCATCTTGTCACCTTGTTTAATCGTATCAATGTACTCCTCACCGGTTGTCAATTGACCAAACACGGTATGTACACCATCGAGGTGCGCTGTGGCTTTGCGATCGTGCACGACGAAAAATTGTGATCCGCCTGTGTCTTTGCCAGCGTGGGCCATCGACAAAGCACCGCGTTTATGTTGGTTTGGATTACCTTGTGTCTCACACTTGATCGTATAGCCGGGTCCGCCTGTACCGTTGCCTTTAGGGCAACCGCCTTGTGCGACAAAGCCAGGAATCACGCGGTGAAAAGTCAAACCATCATAAAATCCTGAGTTTGCCAATTTTTCAAAATTGGCGACAGTTCCTGGTGCGTGCTGATCAAACATGGCAAACTCCATTAAGCCGCCTTTTTCTAATTCGATCGTTGCTCGTTTCATGGTAGATACGTCCTTTCGCGCTATGCGCTGGTGTTATAACGGATATTTTTACTGCCTTGATGAGCCTGTTCTAGTATAATACATTTCAAGGGGTGATGCCCTTTGCATGAACCGAAAGGAAGTTCGTTATCTATGATGCAAAGAACACAGACAAGACCGATTCGCGTGGGAGACGTCACGATTGGTGGGAAAAATCAAGTTGTTATTCAAAGTATGACCATGACAAAAACAGCAGATGTTAAGGCGACCGTAGCGCAAATCCATCGTCTTGAAGATGTTGGGTGTGAAGTCGTTCGTGTGACAGTGAATACTACTGAAGCCGCCGAAGCCATTCCAGCCATCAAGAGACAAATTCATATCCCGCTTGTGGCAGATATTCATTTTGATTATCGATTGGCGCTATTAGCTGTCAAAAACGGCGTTGATAAAGTGCGCATTAACCCAGGTAACATCGGTAAACCAGAACGGGTGCAAGAAGTCGTTCGAACATGCAAGGAACGTTCTATTCCTATACGCATCGGCGTCAATGCCGGTTCGCTAGAGCGACACATCCTAGAAAAGTACGGCTATCCTACTGCACAAGGTATGCTGGAAAGTGCGCTGTATCATATTTCCATATTGGAAGAACTTGATTTTCATGACATCATTGTGTCGATGAAAGCATCGAACGTTCCACTCGCGGTTGAAGCGTATCGTTTGGCATCGGAATCATTTTCGTATCCGTTGCATCTCGGCATTACCGAATCAGGTACGTTGTTTGGCGGAACGATCAAAAGCTCAGCAGGACTTGGCACACTGTTATCGATGGGCATCGGTGATACTATTCGCGTCTCGTTGTCAGCAGATCCTGTTGAAGAAATTAAAGTGGCGCGAGAACTCTTAAAGGCGTTTAACATTATTAGTAATGCTGTTACCTTAGTGTCTTGTCCGACGTGTGGACGTATCGATATTGATCTGATCTCCGTAGCTAATGAAATTGAGGCATACGTTCAAAATATCCGTGCTCCGATTAAGGTTTCTGTACTTGGATGTGCGGTGAATGGCCCAGGTGAAGCTCGAGAGGCTGATATCGGTATCGCGGGCGCACGTGGCGAAGGACTGCTTTTTCGAAAAGGTGTTGTCGTAAGAAAAGTACCCGAAGCCGATCTTGTGGCTACGCTAAAAGGTGAGATCGATCAGATGGCCAAACGCTACGCAGAAACAGGGTCGATTGATTAGGCATTGTGAATGAAAAGGGACTGCTCGAAAGCATCTAGCGACGAGCAGCCCCTTTCATTAATTTTTCTTGTGTGTCCATTTGCGTTCGTCATTTGATGTGCGTGGAAAGGGTTCGCCCTTTTCCAAATGAATGACTTGTGGATCCATCACAGAGCCTGCATGTTGGTCTTCGCTAACCTCAATGTACATGCCATTGTTTGGGGCGCTATCGCCTGGTTTAAATTGTGTTTGTTCACCCATGACATCACATCCTTTGTAGTCTATCGAGTGTAGGTTGTGTGTTGAGGCTGTTAATTATTTTTACATTTTGCTTGTCGCAAGCTGGACTTTTTTGCAACGATGTGTGATAATAACCTGAGCGATCACAGTAGTCGATGCGCAGGACCGAGTATATTGGTTATTCGCATGAAGTGATGGTACTCTCCCGTCAAGGACTGGCTTGTTAGTGCAAGAAGTGTTATGACGCGGCACTGTGGGACGCAAGTGAATGCGCCGTCAGATGGACGGTTGTAGGAGGTACATTATGCAAGAAGGTATTGTGAAGTGGTTTAACGCTGAGAAAGGATTTGGTTTTATCGAAGTGCCAGGTGGCGATGACGTATTCGTCCACTACAGTGCAATCGTCGGCGATGGTTACAAGTCGCTAGATGAGGGTCAACGTGTCAGCTTTGAAGTTGTTCGTGGCAACCGTGGACTTCAAGCAGCAAACGTAGTAAAACTCTAATTCGAATGTGATCAAGCTCCAATCCTTGTGGTTGGGGCTTTTTGCTTTTTATACCTGATATTTCTTTGATGAAATGTACAGCTACATGTACAATAAGAACGATATGTTGAGGTCGTACAAAGAGGTGATCGAATTTGGAGCAAACGATGTCGCGCAAAGCCATTCCTTACACTCCTGTAAGCAAAGCCCTAAGCGATATGACGATCATGATCGTGTCCACGGCGGGTGTGCATCTTAAGTCGCAAGAACCGTACAACTTAAAGGGTGATGCTACCTATCGCATCATCCCAGGTGACGTGACTGTCGATGCACTCACCGTTACGCATGGTGCACCTCTTCATGATTACAATTGGGAAGAACCGCGCAAGGATCCGAATACTGTTTTTCCCATTGATGTTTTACGCGAACTTGTGGTGGCAGGGGAGATCAAGGCAGTAGCGGAAAAACATATCACGATGATGGGCTATAGTCTGCGTCTTAATGAAATTGTGACGAACACAGCCCCGGCGATTGCGAAGGAAGTGGACCGTTCTCATGCTGATGCGGTGATCCTCACAGCCGGATGACCACTTTGTCATCGAACCGTGGTCACGGTTCAGCGTGCTATCGAAATGGTCGGCATTCCAACGGTACTTATCACGCTTGATAAAGATCAGTCAAGTGTGATGCGGCCTTCGCGGGCTATTAATCCGGAAGGTTTTCAATTTGGTCATTCGCTGGGTAAACCGTTTGATCAAGTTACGCATGGTGCTGTCTTAACAGCAGCACTGAATAGGCTAATACAAAAAGGTGAACCCGGTGTTATTGAGACAATGGCTTTTTCAACCTACGAGGCATAGCGAACGACGGGGGAACCAGCCGGAAGGTGATCTATGGCTGATCTCGCTTCCGGCCCTGTTTATTTGTCACGATCCTGATGTTCTTGTGCATCATCCGATGCAAGTTCAACGTCAGGTTGCGTGCGAAAGAGGATATTGAGGTCATTGATACGGCTTGCATAGTCATTGATCTCTGCGAGAAGTTCGACGCTTTCGTTCCAATCGTCAACAGCTTGCAGGCGTTCGTGCCGATCATTAATTTCATATTCAAAGCGGGTGATCAGTGCAGGAATCCCACCACGCAAGGTTTCCCAGTCTTCGAGGATACGTTCTCGTTCAGAAACCGTGTATTCAGACCATTCGTGCATCAGTTTGGGGACTTTCATGCCTAGACGATCGTCGAAGGCAAAATGCTCACTCACGGGGAACCCCTCCTTTACATTATCTTATGGCAATTATCGCGCATATAACCATTATGGACAAGTGAGGAATCAAACATCGTGATCGTTTATCTCTTTGTTTTTTTAAATGTGATTTTACTTGTAACGGGTCAAGTTTTATTTAAGCTTGGGCTAGACCGTATTGGCATTTTAACCCTTCATAATGCATTATCTGTTTTTTTATCCCCCATCATTTGGGCGGGACTTATCTTGTACGTCGTCGCCACGTTACTTTGGTTTGCCGTTTTGTCACGGGCTCAACTGAGTGTGGTGTATCCTCTGCAGAGCCTCTCGTACATCTTAGGCTTGATCAGCTCAGTTGCCATTTTGCATGAAACAGTATCACCGATGCGTTGGATAGGCACGGTTGTTATTCTCTTTGGCGTTGTCCTTGTTTCTTGGCGGGGTTAATCCGATAAGAAAAATGAAAGCCACCGCAATTAGCGGATCGATTCTCAGCAGGTAACGGTCCATACTTGAAGCATGCATTGCTTCAAAGCGCGAAAAGACAGTAAGATAGGCAACGAAGAGATAAACTATCTGCGTGATAGATAGCAGTGTTAAAAAGGTAATGGCTCGTGTTCGGTACACGATTTGAAAAAGCAAAAGGCATACCAGCACGACCATGATCGGATAGATCGTAACATTGCTGATCGTATGCCAAATAGCTTGCCACATGATCTGTAAAAAAGATGGCTGTAGGCGGAAAGAAAGTTCGGTAAGATTAATTCGCGTAGTCCAGCCATGAGCGTGAAAAAAGATCTTAAAACCCTCCCAGATAATGATCGGAGGCAATAGTAAGGCTGCAAAAGGCACAACAAAATGTCCTTTTAGCAGCTTTTTTCGTTCTTTGTGCGGTACGCATAAGAGAAATAAAACCAACGTAAACAAGGTAATATAGATGCCATCCACACGTAAAAAGCAAGTCAGGCCGAGTAACAATCCAGCGATCAAGAGATCCTTTTGTTCCTTGGTATAAAACCAGGCACTAAGATAGAAAACGCCGAGGACATAGGTGTCGACATAGGACATTTCGCCAAATGCGAGAAAGTTATACCATAAAAAGATGCGACTTCCCCATACAGTTACAGCAATAGCCAGTAATGCAAAAAGAGATTTTACGCCCAGACGACGCAGTAAGGAAAACATGGCTATCAGCATAAATGTCGTTAAGATAGCCGATAGCCATTTGGCTGTCACAATGTGTATACCCCCAGTGAACTGGTACGCTAAGGCGACGAGAAAAGGAAATCCGAGTGGATAGGTATTATACGCGTCATGAAGCATGACGGTTGTTGACCCGTGATTCAGATAAATCAATTTGGCCGCATACAGCCAAAACGAATATTCATCCCATCCAAATATTGGTTTTTGTAATCCTTGAACTACCTGGTAGTAAAAGACGATGATGGTGCAACTGATGGCAGCAATCAAAATTTGCGTCCCTAAGGGGGTCTTTAACGACGTCCGAATGGCTTGCATGCTTAGGTTACGCCATGGTCTGGTGATCCAGAAAAGGATAATGGAGAGTATAACCAAGAGAATCACAAGTACATAGGCTGACGTTGTCTCCCCAAAAATAGGTAGATGTGTGATGGAACGTAGGAGAAAAAGTACGAAGGGAAGTGCTACAGCACCGATAACAAAAGAGGTTGCCGTGCGTTCACTCAAACCGATATGTCTCATGGGTAAGATGGTTAACCAACCCGCGGAGATGATAACGATGATCAATAAACCCCCAAAAATCAAATTCATTTCCAAGCCACCACCTGTTGCAAAACGGTGAAGAGGGGTTGACCATACCTTAGGGCATGCTGATTGACCCGAAATATGTACTGCTGATTAGCCCTTTTTGTTGGCAAAAGACGCATCATCTTGGGATCGCGAACAGCAACAACATAAGTAATGTGATTTTTCAACAGAATATGGCGCAGGCTTTTCGCCTCAGAAAACCGTGGTGTATTCCATACATAACCACCAGCGTTTGGGTGTTGCCATGACCAATAATCAATAAAATGGATAGGGTATAAAAAATAACGCATACGGTAGTAATTGTCTCCCCCGTCGATGCCATTCAAGTAAAGTAGGGTTGTTTTTGCGTTGACAGGTACATGAAGCCGAATAATTCTGGCAACGTTTTTGTCTGCATGGTCAGCAGGCAAGCTTTGCGCTAATGACTGTTGCTCTAAAGGTCCAATAGTAAAAAAGGAAGCTATAGCGCTGTATATTATCCACAGTATAGCAACAAAAGTAATCGGTAAGATCCATCGTTGTTTCATTATCATCATCACCTTCTCTATGATAGCAAAAACCACACGGTGTTCCCATCTCTTAGGTGCATAGATGAGAGAATATTGCGCACGCTACGTGATGGCGCCATGATCAGCGCCGCAATGGATAGGAGGTTAAGTGTATGCAACCGTTGACCAATAAGGAGCTCAACTACATAGATGATCTGTTGAGCGCAGAAGAACTGTTATTAAAAACCTGCGTAACGGCCTCAGAGCGTGTCATGCAGCCTGATGCACAACAATTTTTGCATCATACCATCACTCAACACCAACGGCACTATGACGAGCTTGCTCATCTTGTTGAGCAGCATGAACCGATGGCCCGTTCGTAAAGATGGTACGATAAGAAAGGGACGATGATTATGCAACAAATGATGTCAGGCAAGCTTGAGGAAAAGGATATGTTGCACACCATTTTATCGTTATTAAAACAAACGACAGCAACCTATTCGACAGCTGTAACAGAGGCAAGTTGTGCTACGGTAAGGCAAACGATGCAACGTTTATTTAATGAAACAGTAATGGAACAAGGCGAGTGCTTTCAAATCATGCAACGCCATGGCTGGTACGCCCAACCAGAAGAAGCACCGCGTCAAGCGATAAGAAAGGCGATCACAGCGCATCGTCAAAAAGGGCAAGAGATCAGCCAATTCTTACGATTGAACAGCGTACGCGGGGGAATGCCCAATTATACGACAGGAGCGTATCAACAACAAATGACGTATCAGCCTACTCCAACGTATCAAGCCTATACTCCATCCGATATGAGTGCCGGTACTGCAGAATGGGTGCGACAACAGGCTATGGCATCTCGTCATCAAACTGGCAGTCAACATGGAGAGATCATGCAATAAAGAAACGAGGGGCCAATGAGCCCCTCGTTTCTATTAGATAAATAATCCACGAAAGGTTGATGGGATTGCCACAGCCTTTCTCGTTATGGGGTCCATCGTTACTAAGGTAACGACCGCATCGGCGATAAGTGCATCATCTTTTTCGCGGATAATCGTTTGACCTACAGTAAAACTTCGATGAAATGCCTCACTCGGTCGTGTAATCACGGTGAGCAGATCGTTTTGCAATGCTTCTTTGCGATAGTTTAAATTCACATTTACCATGACCGTGATGACACCGAGTTCAAGCAATCGATCATACGCAAATCCCGCTTGTTCGTAAAAATCTTCTCGGCCCCACTCTAGGTATTCCAGGTACTTCGTGTTATTAACATGTTTATTAATGTCAATATCTGTGGATCGCACAAGTAGTGGCAAACGAGACTCCATAAGGCTACTTTAACCCCATTTCCTTGGCACGGTTTGTGGCATGCTCTACAGCCGCTAAGATAGCATCCTTAAAGCCATGATCATCGAGCGCGGCAAGTCCAGCCATAGTTGTGCCACCTTTTGAAGTGACTTGCTGTCGCAATTGCGAAGCTTGGTCGTTGCTCTGATGGAGTAACGTAGCTGCGCCAAAAAGTGTTTGTTTGGCAAGCTGTTCGGACAGTATCGGCGGCAAGCCTACATGGATACCGGCAGCTGTCATGGCTTCTACAAGGTAATATACGTAGGCAGGACCACTGCCTGAGAGTCCTGTTACGGCATCAAGCATGGATTCTTCTACTTTAAATGATTGTCCGACAGCGTCAAAAATAAGTTTCACCATGGCCTCGTCACTGACACCGCACGCTTCGCTAAGTGCGTAGGCGGTCGCGGATTGCAGCACCGCACTTGATGTGTTAGGCATGGCACGGACGAAACGTATTGCCCTTTGATGGTCGGTAGCTAACGGGTGGATGCGGTGCATCAAAAAGTCCAAGGAATATCCTGCGACAACCGAAATGTATAGTACATCATGCTTAATGATACTTTGTGTTTGCTCCACAGTATCAACAATGTCTTTTGGCTTTACACAAAATATGATGATATCAGCTCGATCTGCCCAGTCTTCCATTGATAGGGAAGCATTTACACCATACATGTCTTGCAAATATTGCACGGTGCTTTCTTTGTGATCCGTAACGTAGATGTTGGAAGGTGAGATCAGTTGGGATTTTATGATGCCAGCAATTAGAGACCTCGCGATTGACCCACCACCAATAAACGCCACCGTTTTTGTTGCTAAATCATCGATCATGTAAGTTGTTTCCTTTCATTTTGACGTGCGTATAAGCACCGATGGTTGCAGGGGCTAGGACATGGGCTGTCGCATCAACTCCTGATCGGCGAAAAGCATCTACCATCGCTGATGCAACTTTATTTGCGTTTGGTCCACCTTCGACAATGGATAACAGCGTTGGACCGGCTCCGCTAAGCACGGTGCCAATTGCACCTGCATTTTGGGCGCTGTTGACGACATCATCGAATCCAGGAATAAGTGCTTTTCGTGCATCTTGATGCAAACGATCCTGTAATGATCGGCGCAATAATGAAACATTGCCCGTGGTTAGGGCCGCCGTTAAAAAACCCGCATGTGCCATATTGAAAATAGCATCTTCTCGAGGCACGAGGGGCGGTAAGACAGAGCGCGCTGTTTCTGTCAGTAAGGGGAACGATGGTGTAACGGCCACAAAGGAAAAATTATCACGTAAAGGTAATGTCACATGGGTGACGCCATCTTCATGCAGATACGCCAGCACCGCACCTCCTAAAAAGGCGGGTGCTACGTTGTCAGGATGTCCTTCATCTTCCACAGCCAACCGCAAAATTTGCGCTCGGGTGAACGGTGAGTCAAGTAAAATGTTGGCTGCCAGTAAACCGCCGACTAAGGCTGCGGCACTGGAACCTAAGCCAGCAGCTATGGGAATACGATTGACCATGCGGACGCGCACGCCTGGAAATGGCCGATTGCATCGATCAAATAATAAACGAATGCATCGCACAACCAAGTTGGTTTCGTCAATAGGAAGAAAGTCGCGGCCAAACCCCTCAATATCGATCGTGATACTGTCGGCCAATTCAACATGAATCTCGTTCCACAAATCAAGTGCTATCCCTATGCAATCGAATCCTGGTCCCATGTTCGCGCTGGTAGCTGGTATATATACGCTGATTTTCACAACAAGCCTCCCACTTTTTTATGCAGTTTCGACAGGCATGACGAGATGAACGGCTGTGACACTGGTGTGGTTTTCTAAAATAGCCACCACATGATCAATGATGTGTGGTTGTACGGCATGCGTGACAATTACGATTTCTGCCGTTCTATCAAGGCCACGCTTTTGCATAACAGTTTCCATGTTGATGTCAGATTCACCAAAAATGCCTGCTATTTGCGCAAATACACCGGATTGATCAAGGACAGTAAGGCGCAGATAAAAAGGTTGGGCTGACGCTTGTGTTGGACAGACCGGTTTGTTTTCAAGATAGGTTTGGTCTTGTAACCCCGACACACGGTGATTCATATTGCGAAAAACATCGATGGCATCGCCGAGTACTGCGCTTGCTGTTGGCAGTGATCCAGCTCCGCGCCCAAAGAACATGAGATCGCCGGAAGCATCACCATGGACATACAAGGCATTGTAGGCGTCTGACACGTAGGCGAGAGGATGATCTTTCGGTATTAATGTTGGTCGAACAGAAAGTGTTAGACAATCCGTATGATCTGTGCCTTGGGCAAGTAACTTAATTACGTAACCAAGTTCGCTGGCATAACGGACATCTGTCGCTGCTACAGAGCGGATTCCATAGACACGAACGTCATCCAGACTGACCTTTGTGTGAAATGCAATCGTCGATAAAATGGTCAGTTTTCTAGCTGCATCGAGTCCATCAACGTCACTGCTTGGGTCTGCTTCAGCATAGCCAAGGGCTTGTGCTTCCGCGAGAACATCCTCATAGTTTGCTCCGGATCGCGTCATTTTTGACAAAATGTAATTTGTTGTACCGTTGATGATTCCTTTGATTTCGGTAATTTCGTTTGCTGTAAGCGACTCTTTTAGTGGGCGAATAAGTGGAATCGCACCGCCAACGGCCGCTTCATAATATACATCAACAGATGCTTTACGCGCTTCTTCTAAAATTTCTGCACCGTAAAGTGCGATCAGGTCTTTATTAGCCGTAATGACGTGTTTGCCTGCTCGAACTGCTTGTAATAAAAGTGTTCGTGCGGGCTCGATGCCACCGATCGTTTCAATGATGACGGAAATCCCAGGATCCTGCAAAATATCTTCAGGTCGTGTGGTCAACAACTCACCGTTTAAGAGGACCTCGCGCGGCTTGTTCAAATCTAGGACGAGAATTTTCTTGATAGTAGCGCGAACGCCAGTCATTTCCGCAATTTTATCTGCTCTTTTATGCATTAGTTCAACGACGCCACTGCCTACCGTACCACAACCTAAAAGGCCAACTTCTACTTGCATCAATGTGTCCCCCTTTAACCTTGTCCGATGATAGCAACTTGTTCGACTCCCGGAATACTTCGCATGGCCTCTACGGTTACGTCGATATCATCAGCCATAAATCTTGTGTCCATGGATACAATAACGGTTGCCATACCTTGTAATGGTAGTGATTGATTGATCGTCAAAATGTTGGCTTGTAATATCGCCAAGTGGTTTAAAACATCAGATAATATTCCGCGTTCATGACGCAAAGTAAGGGTAACCGTAACAATCTGCCCCTGTACCATTGAATGAAACGGCAAAATGGCATCTTTATACTTATAATAGGCACTGCGCGAAATACCAATCTGTGCTGTTGCCTCGATCACGCTGAGGGATGGATCATGCTTGAGCAAGTCGGTGACCTGTGCAACCCTGCGCATCACTTCAGGCAAGTGAGACATCTTGATGAGATAGTACGGGTCATCTTTCATTGCGCTCACCCCGGTGTCCTTTAGGCAAGAACATTTGTCTTTGTATAATGGACATTATAAAGGCGATTCATGCATATTGCAAGGTTATACAAGATTTTGTGTGTTTGCCTTGACCCGTTTAACAGCAGAAAGATATAATGATGAAAATTCTCAAAATAGCAAGTCGAATATCGGCGGGAGTGAAATACTGGAAATGAGTGATGGCCGACAGATTTACTTAAATGGACTGATTGTTCCTAGTGAGCAAGCCGTCGTTTCCGTGTTTGATCACGGGTTTTTGTATGGCGATGGCGTATTTGAGGGGATTAGAGTCTATGATGGAATGGTCTTTCGTTTAGATGAACATTTAGAGCGCCTATACGATTCTGCCAAATCCATTCTGATGCAAATTCCCTTAGCTTATGAGGAGATGGCGAATGCGGTACTTGATACCGTTCGAGCCAATGGATTGGTGAACGGATACATCCGCCTTGTCGTATCGCGTGGACCTGGTGACCTAGGACTCGACCCCCGCAATTGTCCCAAGTCAACGATCGTTATTATCGCAGATGCTATTCAATTATTTCCCAAGGAATTTTATGAAAACGGTTTGAAAATTGTTACGGTACCTACGCGAAGGAATTCGCCAGCAGCGCTCAATCCACAAATCAAATCGCTAAATTACCTCAACAGTATCCTGGTGAAGATCGAAGCGGCCAATGCTGGTGTGATGGAGGCTTTGACCGTTAATGCTGATGGCTACGTCTGCGAAGGGTCTGGTGATAACGTCTTTATCGTGAAAAAAGGTAAAGTGTACACACCGCCAGTTTATCTGGGAGCTCTTGATGGCATCACACGACGTACCATGATCGATCTTTGTGCACAACTGGATATCGCACTTCTTGAAACTCCATTTACACGTCATGACGTTTATGTGGCTGATGAGTGCTTTTTAACAGGCACGGCAGCTGAACTCATTCCTGTCGTTGAGGTGGATGGACGGTCGATCGGTGAAGGAAAACCTGGGGCAATTACAAAACACCTCCATGAAGCATTTCATCAATTGGCCCGAACACAGGGACGCCACATTTAATTTAGTAGCACGTCATATTATGTAATGATATACTAAAACGACCAAGAGTCGAGAGAGAGCTTTAGGTGGTTACGAGGAGATTTGGGGAGGAAAACAGATGAGGGTCATGGGTTCCATCGCGAGTAGCGATCAGTCACCGTCCTTGTCATCAGATCAGACACAGCGAGAGGGATTTGTTGTAAAAACGGGCGCTGAGTTGCTCTGTTCACTTTTACTCGATGCTGGCGTTGAGGTGATCTTCGGTTACCCGGGAGGCGCGGTGTTGCCGATCTATGATGCCTTGTATGACGCGCCGCTTCGACACATTCTCACACGTCATGAGCAAGGCGCCATTCATGCGGCTGAGGGATATGCCCGTGTGACAGGTAGGCCTGGTGTAGTCTTAACGACTTCTGGTCCTGGCGCTACCAATGCTGTGACAGGCATTGCTGATGCGTTCATGGATTCAACCCCACTTGTCGTGTTAACTGGGCAGGTAGCGACAAGTCTGATTGGATCGGATTCTTTCCAAGAAGCGGATATTGTGGGCATAACGTTGCCGATCACCAAACATAACTATCAGGTGCGCGATATTCGTGATTTGCCACAAATTATTGCTGACGCTTTTTACATCGCAAGTTCGGGCAGGCCTGGACCCGTCTTAATTGACTTGCCAAAGGATATCACGTCCGGAAAAGCACAGTACGCACCGCTTCCTAAACCGAATCCTCGGGGTTACACTTTGCCTGCGATACCCACGGATTCCGAGGCGCAAGCGATCATTGATGTGATTCGTCAAGCCAAAAAACCGCTATTATACGTCGGCGGAGGAATTATCAGCGCAGGGGCGTCGGAAATGCTCAGAACTTTTGCTCATCAAGCAAATGTGCCTGTTGTATCGACATTAATGGGGTTAGGCGGTTACGCCGCAGATGATCCGCTGTTTGTCGGTATGCTCGGTATGCATGGAACGTATGCTGCTAATCGTGCTGTTACGGAATGCGATGTGCTCATTGCCTTAGGTGTTCGCTTTGATGATCGCGTGACAGGTAAATTAGAACGTTTTTCTCCGCATTCGTATAAAATTCATGTCGATCTTGATCGTGCTGAGATTGGTAAGAATATTGCGGTGCAAATGCCAGTTGTAGCCGATGTGCGTTTTATGCTTGAAAAAATGCTTCAATATGATTGCAAACCTGACACGACTTCATGGCTTGAACAAGTGGCGAATTGGGAAAAAGAATGGCCGGTGCAAATAACGCCTGGTCATGATGAACTTCGACCGCAAGAAGTGATTCAGTTACTGGCACAATCGACGCAAGGGCAAGCTATTGTGGCGACAGAAGTTGGTCAGCACCAGATGTGGACAGCTTTATTCTATCCATTTTCTGAACCACGCCAATTTCTTACGTCAGGTGGGCTTGGTACGATGGGTTACGGATTTCCTGCCGCCTTGGGCGCTCAGGTAGCGGCACCGGATCAAACCGTTATCTGTGTAGCGGGGGATGCGAGCTTTCAAATGAACATCCAAGAGTTGCAGACGGTGATCGAAAATAAACTTCCGATCAAAGTTGCGGTAATTAACAATAACTTTCTTGGTATGGTCAGGCAGTGGCAACAATTTTTCTATGATCGTCGCTATGCGGAAAGTCGGATTAGTTCCCCTGATTTTGCTAAAGTAGCAGAAGCTTATGGTGCACTTGGCTTGACAGCGTCCACGGTGCATGAGGCGCAGGAAGTGATTGCCCGTGCTTTGGCTTATGATGGGCCGGTGGTCATGAACTTCATGGTTAAAGAAGAAGAAAATGTTTTTCCGATGGTTCCTCCTGGTAAAGGCACGGATGAAATGACGTTGGAATGGGGTGATCAGTAGTGGAGCGCGAACGAACTCTATCTGTTCTGGTCAATGACCATCCGGGAGTATTGGCACGTATTGCTGGATTGTTTTCGCGGCGCTGGTTCAATATTTCAAGTATCACCGTGGGTTCGTCAGAAGAGCCAGGATTGAGTCGGATGACGATTGTTAGCCATGGCGATGATGCGATGGCGACACAAATGGTGGCACAACTGCTGAAACTTGTTGATGTCCTTGAGGTATATGACATTTCCAGTGAAAAAGTTGTGCGTCGGGAATTAGCCTTGATTAAAGTAAAGAGCAGCAAGGATACCCGATTGGAACTTGCCCATATCTTAGAACCGTTTCGCGTGTCGACAGTGGATGTCGGTCATTCGTCTTTGATGGTGGAAATCACAGGTGACACGGAAAAAGTTGATGCACTTATCGCCTTGTTACAACCATTTGGCATTGTAGAGATCGCGCGTACGGGTGTGACGGCACTCGTACGCGCCGGAGCAGACCTAGGAGCACATAAAGAGGGAGAGAATCAAACACATGGAAATGTATTATGAGAACGATGCCAACCTTCAAGTTTTGTCAGGAAAGACTGTAGCGGTACTCGGATATGGCAGTCAAGGTCATGCTCAGGCGCAAAATTTGCGTGACAGCGGCGTACAAGTCATCATTGCACAGCGTCCTGGCAAGTCAGCGGACAAAGCGCAGGAAGACGGTTTTACAGTGGTGAGTATAGCTCAAGCTGCACAAACAGCCGATGTACTGCAAATGTTGTTGCCTGATGAAAGTCAAGCAAAAGTTTATCATGAAGAGATTGAACCATACTTGCGTAAGGGTCAAACTTTGATGTTTTCACATGGCTTTAATGTTCATTTTCGCCAAATTATTGCTCCGGATTTTATCGATGTCATTTTGGTGGCGCCTAAAGGTCCGGGCCACTTGGTTCGCAGAGTATATGAAGGTGGAGCGGGTGTGCCGGCTTTGATCGCCATCGCGCAAGATGCCAGTGGCTACGCTAAAGATACAGCACTTGCTTATGCCAAAGGTATTGGCGCCACGCGGGCAGGCGTGCTTGAAACGACCTTTAAGGAAGAAACCGAAACGGACCTGTTCGGAGAACAGGCTGTCTTATGTGGTGGAGTTAGCGCGTTAGTGAAAGCGGGATTTGAGACACTTGTCGGTGCTGGCTACCAACCCGAAATTGCTTTCTTTGAGTGCTGTCATGAACTGAAATTGATCGTGGATCTGATTTATGAAGGTGGATTGTCCCGTATGCGATATTCGATTAGCGATACGGCAGAGTACGGTGATTATACGGCTGGACCGAAAATTGTGACAGAAGAAACCAAAAAGGCGATGCAAGGTATTTTGCATGATATTCAAACTGGCGTTTTTGCGCGTAATTGGATCCTTGAAAACCAAGCGGGTCGTGCCTCTTTCTCAGCGATGCGACGCATGGATGCTGACCATCAATTAGAACATGTGGGTCATTCTTTGCGTGAGATGATGAGCTTCATTAAGAAATAAATAACGCGCATGCAACCTGGAAGAGAGGAGATTTTTCTTGGCTAGAAAAATCGTATTGTTGCCAGGAGATGGAATAGGTCCTGACATCGTAGCTTCATCGGTTCGGATACTTAAAAAAGTGCTTGATGATGAGCGTGTTGCTGTTGATTTTGCTTATCATTTACTCGGCGGCGTGGCTATCGATGAAACGGGAGTGCCGCTGCCACAAGAGACAAAGGATGCTGTTGTAACGGCTGATGCGGTGTTACTGGGCGCCGTTGGCGGGCCAAAGTGGGATAAAGGACCTGGTCATTTACGACCAGAGGCTGGGCTCCTAGGTCTTCGCAAGACACTTGGAGTGTATGCTAACTTAAGGCCGGTTAAAGCCTACAGTGAATTGATAGGTGCGTCGCCTTTACGCCAAGATGTGGCCAAACGCGTTGACCTTTTGATCATTCGTGAATTAACGGGCGGAGTTTATTTTGGTGAACGTGAGCGTGGCGTAGCGCACGACGGAGAACGTTTCGCTAAAGATACCATGTACTATAGCGAGTCTGAGATTCGGCGAGTCGTCAAAAAGGGATTTGAGGCAGCACGCTTACGCAGTAAAAAATTAACATCGGTAGATAAGGCTAACGTGCTGGACAGTTCACGACTTTGGCGCGAAGTTGTGCAGGAAATGGCAGCAGATTATCCTGATGTTCAAGTAGATCACGTTTTAGTGGATTCATGTGCTATGCATCTTGTAACACAGCCTCAGCGTTTTGATGTTGTTGTCACCGAAAATTTATTTGGTGATATTCTTAGCGATGAAGCTGCTGTACTGACTGGTTCTATCGGTTTGTTGCCATCTGCAAGTCTTGGTGAAGGGCCGGGTCTTTATGAACCGATTCATGGTTCAGCACCGGATATTGCTGGGCAAGGCATCGCGAATCCGCTTGGTACGATTTTGTCGTCAGCGTTGTTATTGCGCTATTCCTTTCAAATGGAGCAAGCGGCACAACGGATTGAACAGGCTGTAGAACGTGTCCTCAAACAAGGTGGACGCACAAAGGACATCGCGCGTGACGGGGAACCTGTGCTTTCGACGGAAGAAATGGCAAATGCTGTTATTGAACAACTTTCGTAATGGTATTGGCTTACGCTTTGATAACGGTAAACCTGTCTTGGAGTGTTATACTCTAAGACAGGTTTACCTGTCGTTTGAACGTTTTACGCAGATTCTGGAGGGGATTTCATGAGTGCACAAAAAGATGGTGGTGCTGTAATCGTACAGATGGACGGGACGTTGCTACTTGATATTCATCATCCCGACCTTGATCGCGCACGATCCGTCTTGGCACGGTTTAGTGAGCTTGAGAAAAGTCCCGATCACTTCCACACTTACCGCGTCACCCATTTATCCTTGTGGAATGCTGCGTCAGCAGGTGCCAATTCCGTTGAGATCTTGGAGGAGCTGCGTGCTGTTAGTCGCTATGAAGTGCCATCATCCATCGCCCGTTTCATTATTGATACGATGGATCGCTATGGTATTTTAGAACTACGGCGTGATGGTGATGGGCTGATTTTACAGTCAACGGATGATGTCGTTTTGATGGAAGTAATTCGCAACAAAACGATTGCTCCACTTGTCAGAGAAGTGATCAGCGCGTTTCAGGTGCGTGTTCCCCTATTGTCACGCGGAACTATCAAAGTGGCGCTGACAAAGTTAGGTTACCCCGTACGTGACTTAGCGGGGTATG
Source organism: Caryophanales bacterium (assembly GCA_027343965.1). Classification (GTDB taxonomy): domain Bacteria; phylum Bacillota; class Bacilli; order Alicyclobacillales; family SLC66; genus JAKACU01. Next base: position 18,576 of record DAHWJX010000027.1, read on the forward strand.
CCCCTGGTGAACCTTTGTTATTTTCACTGATGGACAAGCTGGAAAATGGAGAACGATTTGTCTTGCGAGATTACCAAATCGCAGCAGCCGAGGCATTTCATCAAGGTGGAGGGCTTACCGGTGGATCTGGTGTCTTAACGTTACCATGCGGTGCAGGAAAAACGATCATCGGTTTGCAGGCGATGGAATTGGTGCAAACGTCCACCTTGATTTTAACATCAAGCGTGACGGCAGCTCGCCAATGGATTCGTGAAATTCTTGATAAAACGACGTTAACGGATACGCAAGTCTCTGAGTACAGCGGTGAACATAAGGAAACAGCTCCTGTCACCGTTGCCACCTATCAAATCCTGAGTTATCGACCTCGTGGGAGCGAGGAATTTCCGCATTTGTCTTTACTGTCATCTCGCAACTGGGGACTCATCATCTATGATGAAGTTCATTTACTGCCTGCACCAGTCTTTCGCGTTACAGCAGAGATTCAGGCTCGTCGGCGGTTGGGCTTAACTGCAACATTGGTTCGTGAAGATGGCAAAGAGGATGAGGTGTTCTCCCTGATTGGTCCGAAAAAATTCGATGTGCCTTGGAAGGAATTAGAGGCCCAAGGGTGGATAGCTACGGCTATTTGCACCGAAGTCAGGGTTGCGTTAAGTGAAGATGAGCGCCGCATATATGCTGTGGCTGAACAGCGGGAAAAAGCGCGCATGGCTGCTGAAGCGGTCGCCAAAGAGGATGCTGTGATTCAGATTGTTCGGCATCATTCCGATGAATTGATTCTTGTAATCGGACAATATATTGATCAACTTGAGCATCTTGCTCAGCGACTACAGGCCCCTTTGATCACGGGATCGATGCGGCAAAAAGAACGTGATCGCTTGTATGCGGCATTTCGAGCAGGGGAAATTTCGATGCTTGTCGTATCAAAAGTAGCTAACTTTTCGATTGACCTTCCTGATGCCAGCGTAGCGATTCAAGTGTCAGGTGCATTTGGGTCCAGGCAAGAAGAAGCACAACGTTTGGGACGGATAATGCGACCTAAGGCTAAAGGCGCTTATGCACACTTTTATAGTGTCGTTACACAAGATAGCAAAGATCAGGAATTTGCTTTAAGTAGACAGCGCTTTTTAACGGAACAAGGTTATGAATATCAGATTGTGGATTTGGCCCAATTGGAGCAGCAGGAGGCGCTAATTTGACGTGCGATTGTCCTATGTTGTGCTGAACATGCCAGCCGTACAGATGCAACAAATTGCCGATATTCTTTTTTTGGGGAAATTGCCTAAGTCTAGGGAAGCGGCGACAGCATTACTGGTTGAAGGCATGACAAGTGAGGAAGGTTTTTTGCGTTTATGGGGGGAGTTGACCCAAGAAGAACGACGAATTTATGCTATCACGGTCTTTGAAATGATCGGTGATGATTATACCGTCGGTATTGCCAAATCAAAACTTTTATACACATTAGAAACATCTTATGGTCTATCGCGAGATTCTGTTCATGCATTGCAGCACTTATTGCAATTAGGACTTTTATCGACGATGCAGGTTTGGTACGCTGGGGAAGGGTATGAGGTTCCCGATCTCTTGCTTCCTCGCGTTGTGGCCGCCTTGGTTGCGCTTATGCCAATTCAACGTGTGGATTCTGATCAAGTGAAAGTAAGTACGCAGACAGGAGCTATGTTTTTACATGATATGATTCGTGTGATTTCTCACGTTGTCAAACGACCCGTACTCGTAACCAAGTCAGGTGTGGTTTACAAGCGTGATTTGGCCCGTTTGCGCACGCTGATGCGCTCGCATGACTATATCACACAAACCGGTCCTGCCGAGTGGGCAGAGATACCGTATGCCATTTATCTGGCGTTTGATGTCTTGCGCGAACTGCAAATTCTTCGAATTGCTCCAGGATCGTTACAGGTAGCTGGCGCTACGCTTGAAGGATTTTTGCAACGTTCGCTCGATGATATTAACGAGGAACTTTTTTCCATAGTAGAGGCGCGCATGAGACAGGGCCACACCTACGTTTATCAAGTGTTACACGCCTTTGTATCCAATTTGCCTGCCGATACGTGGGTACCTATGACATCAGCCGTGGCTGCTCTACTCCAAATTGATCTCGCTCGTAAAGTGACATGGGGGCCTTCTTTCGTGCATTTTATTGAAGTCATGGCGACATGCGGTTTTATCGATATTGGTGAACTTCACGGACGAGATGTCATTCGTGTAGCAAAAAGGAATACGGATCATCCTCTTCATGAGGGTTGGATTATTCAACCTAATCTGGATGTTCTTGTTCCCGATGCAGCCCCGCTTGGTGTTCATTTTATGATTGGACAGCTTGCTGAAATCAAGCAGGCTGATGAAATGTCAATTTATACACTTAAAAAAGAGACTATTTTGGAGTTGTGTGATAAAGGCTGGACTATTGAGGATATTGAAAACGCATTTTCAAGTTTTTCTGCAGTTAAGATAGCAAGTGTTGTGCTGCGGCAAATTCATGATTGGGTTGCTGAGTATGACCGTGCTGTGTTGTGGGATGTGCTCCTTATTCGCTTTCAGACGCCAGCTTTGCAAGAAGCGTTTCTTTCCCATGTTAGGGCTAAACGGGCTGTCGCCGATGTAATTGGCGATCAGGCTGTCATTATCAAGCGGGCATTAGAAAAAGAAGTGCGAGAAATACTTAACGAGTTGGGTGCAACAGCACCCACAGATGTCCGAATGCCGGCAGAAGATGCTGTTATGGCGGCTAGAACGGGACGTAAGAGGGGTGCCCTTGCGATGTCCAAAACAGATGATCTTGCACTCAGCCGTTTACGGTCCCGGTATGTGATCGACTTGTTTCGGAAAACGTACATACAGTAACGTATATTACGTTTTCCCGGAGGTGCACCTTGATTCTCGCAGCTATGTTAATCGGCGGTTTTTTATCGCTATCCCAAGGTATCACGCCGCAAATACCTCATCTGGAAACTTCTGAACGTGTCGTTGTTCTTGATCCAGGGCATGGAGGTATCGATGGTGGAACCAGCGGAAGTGGTTTAGTAGAGAAAAATGTAACACTTGATCTTGCCAAACGTGTTGCTGCTCAATTGCCCAAAAATGTTTTTTCGATCTACATGACACGAACGAGTGATACGGATGTTTCGGGGCTCTATCCGTCTACGCTTTCAGGTAGACACAAGCGGGATCTGCAAAATCGTTTGACCTTTGTTCGCCAGTCCCGTGCGGTCGCTGTGATCAGTATTCATATCAATAGTTCAGTCAAGGAACGTGATCGTGGACCCATCGTATTTTATGCCGTTAACTCAGAAAGTAGCAAAGAATTTGCACAAAGTATGCAGCAAGCGCTAAATCAAGTTGCGAGATCAACACAGAGACCTGTAGGCAGAAAAAATTTATTTTTACTCCGACATTCTCCATTTCCTGCTATTTTAGTGGAGGTAGGCTTCATTACGAACGCAAGTGATGCTGTACGTTTAAAAAATCCGGCATATCGCGAGCAAGTTGCAACAGCCATGGCTCATGTCATTTTACTGCGCTATCGCCATGCCGAGATCCCGGCACCTTATCAAAAGCAACCATAGATCATATGGTATACTAGACTTAGGACGAGAACTATTTGAGGTGAATTCAGGTATGCGATTTGCGGCAGCACAAGAAGAAGGGTTTTCCGATGCTGTAGAAATGGCCATAACGCACATCATGAAGTTGGTGTCAATCCCTAGTCCCACGGGATATACAGATCGCGTGATCGATTACTGTTACGAGTACGTTGCGTCTTTAGGTTATGAATTACAACGTACGTATAAAGGTGGCCTTGTTATTAAAGTACAAGGTGCCTCATCAAGGACACGCGTACTGGCAGCTCATGTAGATACACTTGGAGCTATGGTCAAACAAATTCTTCCTGATGGGCGTTTGCGCATCACACCTATCGGAGGATATAAGTTTCAAACGATAGAAGGGGAGTATTGCAACGTACATACGTTAGAAGGAGTCGCTTACACGGGAACAGTCGTAGCGCATAAAGCCTCGGTTCATGTTTATCGGGACTTAGAGGAGCGCACCGAAGATACGATGGAAATACGACTGGATGAAACCGTTTACTCGGTAGCTGATATAAAGAAATTGGGTATCGCAGTGGGGGATTTTGTGTCCTTGAACCCGCGAGCGCAGCTTTTACCAAGTGGTCATATCAAGTCACGCCATTTAGATGACAAAGCGAGTGCCGGTGTTTTACTATCCTTGCTTCAGGTCATTAAGGAAGAGCACCTTGACTTGCCGTATAGTTTGACGATTTTGTTGAGTACCGATGAGGAGATAGGTTATGGTGGGAATTCCAATATCCCTGATACGGCTTTTGAGTACCTAGCCGTCGATATGGGGGCCATTGGTGAAGGCCTAGATACGACAGAACATGTTGTTTCTATTTGCGCAAAAGATTCAAGTGGACCTTATCACTTAGATATGAGAAAGAAACTAACGCACATTGCGATGCACTATCAGATTCCTTTCGCGGTCGATGTTTACCCGCATTATAGTTCTGACGCTAGTGCGGCAAGGAGAGCAGGATATGATTTGCGTACAGCGCTTGTCGGACCTGGTATTGACTCATCGCATGCTTATGAACGCACGCATCGGGATTCGATTGCCGCGACGCTGCGGTTAGTTGCTTTGTATGTACAAAGTGAATAAGGAATTTAAGTAGGAGAGGTCGGGATATGATGTTGCAAGGGAAAAATATTTTAGTGATGGGTGTCGCTAACAAACGAAGCATCGCGTGGGCTATAGCTCAAGCATTGCATGTGCAAGGTGCAAAACTTATTTTTACGTATCAAGGTGAGCGTCTCGAGAAAAATGTACGAGATTTAGTCAGCGAAGCTATGCCAGATTCGTTGATGTTACCTTGCGATGTTACGAATGACGCTGAAATTGATGCTGTGTTTCAAGATCTAACTGATCGTCTCCCTGCTTTGCACGGAATTGTGCATAGTTTGGCTTTTGCCAAATCAGAAGACCTCGATGGACGTTTCATCGATACATCACGTGATGGTTATTTACTTGCCCAAAATATTTCTGCCTATTCACTGGTCGCTGTAGCTCGACGTGCGCAACCTTTGATGACCGAAGGCGGAAGCATCATGACAATGACTTATCTCGGCGGGGAGCGGGTTGTTGAGAATTACAACGTGATGGGAGTTGCTAAAGCAGCGCTTGACATGAGTGTCCGTTACCTTGCTCAAGATCTGGGCATGTACCAAATCAGGGTTAATGCCATCTCGGCGGGACCGATTCGTACACTCGCCGCAAAAGGCGTAAAGGATTTTAATAAGATCCTTCATACAATGGAAGAAAGAGCGCCACTTCGAAGGACAACTGATGTGTCAGAAGTCGCTGATACAGCAGTTTATTTGATGAGTTCCATGTCACGAGGTGTAACAGGTGAAGTGATTCACGTGGATAGCGGATATCATATGCTTGGTTATTGATAAGATAAGCAGCAAGCATAAAAAAGAAGAAGGCATATGCCTTCTTCTTTTTTGATGAGCGCACAGATAAAGTGAAAAAATAAGGGCGAACAAAATAGGTGGACTCATATGTTACTTTTATCTTAAACGAAACCCGCAGGTTATGTCAAGCTTCGACAATGCAATGAAAACGCTGTCGAATTACTCACTGCCTGTAGGATCATTTGGATAACAAATATCATCATTTAAGACGATATTTTTATGAGTGCCGTATTCGTTCGTGCGTAGTTCTTCCCGGATATAATTTCCTCTGTGCAACAGATCGATCACTTGGCTTGCCGTGTTGCTTGGGATGGATAGGTAGTCAGCTAATCCATCGCGAAGCCATTTGGGACCAAGGTTCTTTGTTTTATTGGCTGCTTGTGCGTGCCAATCTGTGATATAAGCAATCGCTTCATCCAAGTAATCGGTGGGATTCTTCGGACTGACGTCAACACGAAGAAACTCGAGCAAATCATAACTTTCATGGGCATAATTTCGAATATCGGTGTGTTTGGCTATCGCATCTTCGACATAAAATAATTCTACATGTTTACCACGATATAGCATACGACTCATGATAGGAATCATATCACTGTCTGCGGTGACAAATACATAACAGGTGATATTAGGATCCGAATACGACGTTTCCATGGCATCGATAGACAATTCGATATCAGAAGCGTTTTTCGCCTTATCTTCATTTTTTCCATTGGCGTAGACGTGGCGAATCTGGATTCGCTTTTTTTGTAAGCTGGTCAAGTTTGCGTCGACTTGTTCAAAATCAGCATATGCCTTAAACATCCGAACATTATCCATGCCATAGAAATTCCATAAGCGTTCAAATAAGTTTCTATCAGAATCTTCATGATCGGGATCATGTCTATAGCGATTCATCAACGTCCAATACACGTTATCATAATCTACGAATATAGCCACATTATCCTTCGCATTTTGCGCGGATATGCGCGTCATTGCTGTCTCCACCGCCGTCGATATAACCTGACCAAATACGCGAACCGTCGGATCCTCAGCGTGCATATCGGAGGATGTGCTTCGACGCCTTGGTGCGGAGGTAGTTAATTTATCATCGTTCATGCAAGGCCTCCTTATCTGCAGCCTGTTGGTATCTATCCTAATGTTCTCTAGAATACACCATTCTCCTGCAGTTTCTCTGAATAATTATATGCAGGATGAAAGAAGAATCATCCTATTTCGGAATCTTGCACAGGCAATTGGCGCAACCACCAATGACTCAATAGACCTAGGGGTATCGGGAGCCAATAAGAGACGAGGCGGTATAAGATCATCGCGGCGATCGACACGGCCGGTGTTGTGCCAAACCATCCCAGGCAGGTTACTAAAGCAACCTCGACGACACCTAGGGTCGTCGGTGAAAAGGACATCAAACTAAACAACAAGGTGAGTGCGTATGCATAAGCGATCGTTGACAACGGAATCTGCGTATGTAGCGCCAAAAAGGAAATTTCTAGCATAGCCATACGAACCAGATAAATCATGGCAAGCATCGTGATAGCTAAGAGAAACTTTGGTCGTTGCCTACGAAATCGTTGTGATTCATGACCAATCTCTTCGTTAAACCATGTACGAACAGTATGCTGTAACGTGTCTATCCTTTGCCATAGCATTGCGAGCCATTTACCAAACAAGCGGTTGTAATTATTTCGAGGAGCCATTTCACGGTTTTGTGTACGCTTTCGTTGCCATAAGGAAAAGACCACGATAAAAAGCAGAACCAGTGTAACAATGGCGAAAACTTCAAGTGCACCACCGATCAGGTGTTGTGCGTTTGGCGGCAAAGAGAACATCGCTGCGATGCTTAATGCGATCATAGGCACAATGGCTATATAGCTTAACACAGATAACCAGATGTTTACTTTGATCGTATCCTGCAATCCATAACCTAAACGTTTAGCCCAATAGATGAATCCCAGTGTACCGGAAGCCCCAGATGATGGCAAGATTTCGTTTAGCATCGCCGCCTGTAGCAATGCCAAAGTCAGTACAGCGAGCCGCGGCTTTTTGTTATAGGTCATATACAGCCACTGAGTTGCTAATGCCTGCAATACATAGTATAAAACTTCCAGTAAAGAACTCAAGAGCAATAAACTGTAGTTAGCTTTTTGTAGATACGGAAGAGCATGTACTAACTCGTTGCGTTGTTCATAAGCCAAGATGAGAACGAACACAAATAATAATACGCCCCACATCCACGCAATGCGGTTCATAGACCACCGCCTAGTTGAAGCCTTATAGCCTTTTGATTATTTTACCACAATGTGTGGTATCACCGTCCATGGGTGGTTTTACCGTGGATAGACTCTGTGCTGACAGTGATACTACAAAATAACATGATAAGTCAACCGATGTATGTCGCGAACGGTGGCATGAAGGAGGAACACATGAATTGGCAATGACGCTCGATACTTGCCGCGTGGTGCACCAACTACCTGACCGTATGCGATTGAGGGTTTTCGGCCTGAAAGATAATGATTCGCTCGCTTTCAAGTTGTCGTCTACCCTAAAAAAAGACCCTGACGTCCGCCAGGTAGAGATAGATCGACGCACAGGAAGAATCTTATTACAATTTTGGCACACAGATGACGAAGATACAAGGAGAGAAAGATACGTTTCTGTTATCTCTCTTGCGGTCATGGGTGGCAATGACGATGTATTGTTACAAACACAAACATGCACATCTGATCAAATTGCGTTCATACCTACTGACGTGGTAGCGGGACTTTGCCAGGAGGATGTGCGTCGAAACTTGTATCTTTATGGAAATAATGAGATGCCGGTGACAAAACCAGCTCCGTTATGGAAGTTGGCTGCAGGTCAAATGAATGATTGGATCACGATGTCGCTCTTAGCGATGAGCTTTGTTTCGGCATTTCTTGGAAGAATCACTGAGGCGGTGAGCATTTTCGTAACCATTGGTGCCGGCACAGCGTTTACTGTAGCGCAAGAGCGCCGTGCATCGCAAAAGTTGTTATCCGTAGAAAAATGGGCCACAGAGTCTGTGACTGTCGTTCGATCATCACAAAAATTGTCGCTGTATGCACGCGACATTGTGAGAGGGGATATTGTACTTCTCGAAGCAGGAGAGCGGGTGCCAGCTGATGGGTTTATTATGCAAGAAACAGGACTCGAAGTGGATGAATCTGCGTTGACAGGTGAATCTGTTCCGGTTGTCAAACACAGGGCGACTTCCTTTCATGATGAATCTCAAGAGACCTATCTGTATTTGGGTACTCTGGTGACGCGTGGGAAGGCAGTCCTAGCAGTCAACGCTGTTGGGCCAAACACCTATATGGGCGGCCTCGTGAAGAGCGCTTGTTTTGATGATCTTGAACGATCGCCTTTGCAGCACCATATCAATAATTTGGGTAAAAAATTATTGATTGTGGTGTTTAGCGCCATCGGGGGCATCGTTGCCATAGGACTTTTGCGTAGGATGAGTGTGCAATCTGTTTTTATGACGGGATTAACGTTAGCTGCTTCCGCTGTACCTGAAGGGTTACCCATGCTACTGACTGTGGCACTGACTGCGGGAGTAAGAAAGATGAACCAACGTGGTGTTGTTATTCGCCGCTTATCGTCTTTGGAGACTTTAGGTAGAACTACTGTGATTTGCACCGATAAGACAGGAACTTTGACTAGAAATGAAATGACGGTCAGGGCAGTTTGTAGTTTAATGACTTCGTGGCGGGTCTTGGGAGATGGATACACACCTTTTGGGGCTATCGAACGCGTCAACGGAGATGAAGATCATCAATACTTATATCAATTGGCGCGCTATGCGGTCCTGTGTAGTGATGCACAACTATTGCTTGGCACAAAACCTTATAAAAAAATTCGTGATAATCGAGCACTTCAACTTGTCCGCCAAGTTGAAGTGAAAGGTGATCCGACAGAAGCCGCTTTATTGGTTTTTGCTGCTAAAGCAGGTGTGGATACTGAACGATTGCGTACGTTGTATAAAAGGCGTCAAGAGTCGCCATTTTCATCAGAACGTCGGAAAATGACCGTCATCTGTGAGGACCCTGATGGCAATAGTGAGGTTATCGTCAAAGGAGCTCTAGAGGTGGTGTTACCGCGGTGTTCCTATGTATACGTCAGGGGCCAAGTAATGGCATTAACAGACGACGATCGTATTCTTCTTCAACAGACGGCATCAGCTATGTCGAAGGAAGCCTTGCGGGTGCTGAGTATAGCTTGTGGATCGTGCCTTATAGATCCTGTACAAAGTAACGAATCTTCGATGGTGAATGATTCTTTGGAGAGAGATATGGTCTTTGTGGGTATGGTTGGTATGCTCGACCCTCCTCGTAAAGAAGTGCAAAAAAGTATCAGGACATGTTCAGATATGGGCATTAAAACGGTTATTTTGACTGGGGATCACCCCGATACTGCCTTGGCGATCGCTAGACAAATTGGCCTTGTTGCTTCGCCACATCATGATCAGGCCATGACGGGACAGGGTATTGAGAGGATGACTCCGGCTGAATTAGCGGCAACAGTCGTCCATACACAGGTGTTTGCGCGTATGGCGCCGCATCATAAGCTTGCGGTGATTCAAGCATTGCGCGAAAAAGGCGAGGTTGTCGCCATGGCTGGTGATGGTGTCAACGATGCACCTGCTTTGCGTCAAGCTAATGTTGGTATTGCTATGGGATCCAGTGGGACTGCGGTGGCAAAAGAAGCGAGTGCTATTACGATTGCAGATGATAATTTTGCGTCGATCCTTGATGGTATCCATCAAGGCAAAGTGACATTTGCCAAGATCAAACGGGCATTAGGTTATTTGATTTCAGGTAATTTGGGTGAAGTATTGTATATTGCATTATCCTTCTTGTTTGGCTATTCGTTGCCGCTTATGCCTATTCAAATCTTATTGATCAATGCGCTGACGGATACGGCACCAGTACTAGCCTTGCTCACGCACGGTGAAGAGAAATTTGTGGAGTTTGATCAGGCAAGTCAATCCGTTTCATTCGCTGATCGAAACTATGTACACAAAATTTCACGGCGTGCCGTTTCGATTGGTACTACATCATTCATTGTATTATGGCTGGGTTCAAAATGGTTCTCTTTGGCTACAGCACGTAGCATGGCGATGGTTTCCCTCATTGGCAGTGAGCTCTTGCAAATGGAAAGTTGGCGCAAAGGTGGAATTCGTAGTTCACTACTACCGCAAAAAGGGGTACTCCGATATACCTTTGTAGCCACATCATCCATTCTGGCAGCTTCTTTGTACATTCCTTGGCTGCAACCGATTTTTCAGACAAAGCGAATACCGTTAACCGCCCTTTTACTTGCTGTATCAGGGGCTGTAGCACCACAATGGGTCGATCCAGAGAGGGGGCACCATAATGGATGAAGTCACGAAAAATCTGCAAGAGGCGTTGACGATCATTCAAGGTGCGGTAAACAAAAGTATCTCGTTATTGGAAAAAGGAGAGTCGCAGCAAGCCATTGGTCAAGTATGGAGTCAATTTGTTGGCTCCTTTTTTCAACTTATCAAAGAAAAAAGCAAACAATCGCAAAGAAATCTACTTGCTTTTGTAAAATTACCAAAATTTTAAGGAAGAAGGATAAAAGATGACCATTCTATCGCGAGTTCTGGGTACAGCGGCGTTAACGGTTGCGGCGGTAACTCTGGGCGATGAACTTAACAAGAGGAGGATGTGGGGAAAAATAGCAACAAATAGTATGGCGCTCGCATTAGTGGCAATTCAAAGTACCAAGTGTCAAGTATTGGTTGCGCGTGATGGATTGCAGGATATCGTTGCCGACGCAAAGCACATTAAAGAACATTATGACCGATGTGCTGCAGAGAAAGAAATCAAATCTTGCCCACGACAACCTAAAAACATTATGATAAACGGAGAATTGGGTGGATAAGCATGAAGTGGTAAAGGAGGAATTGCGAAGGAATGAACCGGCAAGCCATACGGTTGCACAGCCTTGCAATGATCAGTACGATCGTCGCTATTGTGGTTGGATTTCTTCATGTGGCGCCTATCGTATCATTTCTATTTTCAGCATGGGCGATCATTGTTTTGGCCAAACTGATTGGACAGAGTACAGAAGCATTAGCAATTTATTTTGGCTCAGCTATCGGGGCCTTGCTTGGAGCTACTTTTGGTAACAGTGTTGAATTAATTTTATCAGTCATTGCCTTAAAGGATGGTTTGGATCAGGTTGTCAAAGCGAGCATAATTGGTAGTTTTCTAGCCAATTTGTTATTGACGCTAGGATTGTGCATGATCGCAGGTGGCATGAAGAAACCCGTTCAACGATTCAATCGGGCGCGGACGGGCCGCAATAGTGTGATGCTTTTTGTTGCCGTGACGGGTTTAACTATCGCGAGTATTGATTCTTTTGTTCATCCTTTAATGCATCATGTGGCCAGTTTGAGTACAGGAATAGCCATTGTATTCTTATTCGTGTATATTCTTGGTTTTATTTTTTCAATGTTTACGCACCGTAGTTTTTTGGCTCCTGTGGAAGAGATGGGCGAGCAAGGACATGTTCACTATCGCTCACCGAGGATTGCCGCGATCGTTTTACTGATAGCGACAGTGTTCGTTGCCTACGTCAGTTCAAATCTCGTCGATACCGTCACACCGATGGCTTCACTCTTGCACTTGTCTCCCGCTTTTATCGGTTTGATATTTTTTCCCATTATCGGTATGGCACCCGAATTTTTTTCAGCAACACTGCTTGCTGTACGCAATCAAATGGATGGCAGCATTGAAATTACGGTGGGGTCTAGCTTACAGATGGCCTTATTTGTCGCCCCAATTTTAGTGATGCTTGGTAATGTCTTTGGCCATCCCTTAACCTTGGTGTTCCCTGCAACGGATGTCGTGGCTGTTTTTTTATCCACGATTCTCGTGACGCTCGTTTCCCTTGATGGTGAATCGCATTGGTTTGAAGGTGTTATGATGGTTGCCGCATACGTCATTTTCGGATTACTGTTCTTTTTTCAATAAGGGGTGGTCTCCGTCAAGACCTGGATGATGTCCCGGAAGTTGGTTTGGATGGCGCTTGGCGTCCTTGTGTTCGGTGGTGTGGTGTTTTGGCTGTACAAATCCGGTTGGTGGTTTACTATTCCACACTTCATTCGTCAAACAGGAGTATTCGGAATTTTTATTAGCTATTTTTTGGTTTTGCTGCAAACCGTGATCCCTTTTATTCCTTTTGCTATGCTGGCTGGTTTTAATACAACGGTTCACGGTTATTGGGTCGGCTTTTTGTGTACTTGGGCCGGAGCCTTTTCAGGTTCGGTGATTTTATATTACGTATCTTCCAACGTATTGCATCGATATCTTTCCAAATGGCTTACTCGTTGGCTAAAAAAACACCCTGTATGGGCGACACGTCGACAAGCTCTGGGCCAAAGGCGTGGCTGGTCCATTTTTGTTCCACTGCTGCTGTTGCGCATTCAACCTTGGTTGCCCGCATCGATTATCGATATCACTGCGGGGTTATCAAAAGTGAACTGGGGTCCTTATCTCGCAGCTACAATCCTAGCGCAAGGGTCTATGGTCGCATTGGAGTCCTATGTAGGGCATCGAGTTTTAAACGTATCTAGTCATCAACAAGAGGTCTGGTGGATCGCAGGCATCAGTTTTGTAAGCTTGATTATCTATGGAAGTTTTATGTTGCTACGAAAGCGTAACCAAAATCATCGCACGTCACCATGATGTTCTTATGAAACTGGTCTTTCTTCACTCCTAGTGTCATAATGGTTATCAAGTAATCACTGTGTGAGTGAGGTTTCACTTTGTACAATTCGTTAATGAACCTGCTTGAGATTCTTGTGGTGAACTTCGTTCTATCTGGCGATAATGCGTTGGTGATTGCTCTTGCAACGATGCGCTTAGCTAAGAACCAACGCAAATACGCTATTTTTTATGGGACGGTAGCTTCTATCGTGCTACGTATCGGGCTAACTCTATTTACTGGCCATGTGCTTAATTTTCCTTACCTGCAAGCTTCAGGCGGATTTATTTTGCTGTATCTCGCAGTATCCTTACTGCTGACGCGTGATCAGGAAAATATGAACAATCAGGTTCGCGCTCCTCGAAAACTGCTCACCGCTGTGTTTATGATTGCCTTTGCTGATCTTACGATGAGCCTCGATAATGTGGTCGCTTTAGCGGGAATAAGTCATGGCAATGAGCAGACACTCATCATTGGATTGATTCTAAGCATCTCGCTGATCATGGTAGCAACCAATTTTATTGCAACCATTCTTACGCGCCTGCGAATATTGCGGTATCTTGGCGCCGCCGTTTTAGCATGGACTGCAGGCGGTATGATTGGACGTGACCTGGCAGTCGTACAGTTGTTTGGTTCTATGCCGTTTATTCCTATGGCGCTAGGTGTGTTGATTGCTGTCTTGCTTGTGTTGCTTCGTCAAGCTTTTAACACGAGCGAATAGGGGAATGCTTCTCTCCATAGATCTGCTTTTTTCGTTATCAGATGCTGTTTGCATTCGGGTCCCAAGGGAGATACCTGTATAACAAACGAGTTGCCGTCATAAAAACTATCTCGAATTTGGACATGTCCCCGATGGTTTCGATCAAGCCCGTCTGCAATGCGCAAAATGGCTGCCAACTTCATCAAGTTTAAATCCCCGGAAAAACGACGTGTTAACCATGACTTATCCGCTTTTTTTCGATGACTGAAAGCAATGACAGCGACATCACGACGAAATGGATCATCCCATCCTTCAAAAACATCACTGTGCATGATCAGGTAACGAGTATGTTTGTGGTGCCCACGGTTAGCTATTGCATGACCGATATCATGCAATAGCGCCGCCATGTGGAGTTGATGAAATAGCAATTTGCGCGTAGGTTCATTGATCGCAAGCCATTCTTTCGATAAACTTTGCACGATGGTTGAGCAATACACGGCCACTTGCTCAGGGTGCGTTACTGATTGCGACATTCTGCGCAATAACCGTGTTGCCTGTTCCACGTCGCGCTTTTGATCCATTGTAATCACAACGTTTGAAGTAATGTATTGATGTGTCCACGTAAAATTTGCTGCACCTCAGCAATAGGTTTTGTTCCATCGATGGTTATAAAGTTGTATTCTTGGGCCAAGTCGTCAAATTCTTGATTACACATCGTTTGATAGCGATGAAAACTTTCGAACATGTCTGTGGAAAGGGAGAGATCCATGCCTGATTCCCAATAATCGAGATAGCCACGCTTTTGAAAATGCCGATGTAAAAGAACTTCAGGCGGCAATTGCAAGTAAAAAGTCATGTCAGGAACAAGGGCAAAGCCAAATAATTCCTCTAGCCAGCCGGGATCAGCACCTCGAATGGCATCACGTGCCATGAGGGTAAACACATAGCGATCCGCTAAAACGATAAATCCTGCGCGTAATGCCGGTATAATCTTGTTCTCTAATTGGTCAGCAAAGTCAGTTGCATAAAGTAAACTCAGTGTTGTTTTTCCGAGAACATTTCCTTCTTTCGCCTCATCAATGACACTGCTGACCAAATCAGAGCGCTTGATTCCTGTGTTTAAGACAGAATGTCCGTTAAATTCCAGCCATTGCTTCAAGAGAAGTGTTTGTGTCGAACGTCCTGAGCAGTCAGCTCCTTCGATAACGATCAGTTTGCCAGTATAAGGTTCATCGTTTAGATAAGGTAGACCTGCGCCGTAGAATTGATTCATCGCACAGTACCTCCCGTCGTTACATGAGTCGGTGTTTCGTAGTCTTCAAGAAGTTCGGCGACAACATGGCGGACAGCTTGTTGTTGTTGTTCGATGGATTCGGTAGCATCAACAAGATGGAAGTGTTCTTCATGAGCCATTTCATCATAATTGTTTTTTATCATACCCTGAAAAAGTTTGAAGCTTTCTACAGGGTCGGTGGTTAACCCCAGATCTAAACCGGCCTCATGATACTTGAGTTGTGGACGCGACCGTAAAATGCGATCAAGGGATATCTCAAGTGGGGTTTGAAAGTAAAAGGCGATACTTGGCTTGACAGCATAACTGTATAAGTTGCGTACCCAATCTGCATCGCAGCCGCGTGCGATATCTCGAGCATAAGCCGTATAAATATAGCGGTCAGCTAGAACGATATAGCCAGCGCGTAAATGCGGCAAGATCATTTTTTCATAACGATCCGCAAAGTCGCAGGCGTGAATTAAACTAAACGTAGTAGGAGTCAAGAGATTTTTTTTCTTCGCTTTTTTATTGGCTGATTTGATAAGATCACTTGAATTCCATTCTGTAAAAAATACAGGATATCCACTATCCTCCAACCACCGTTTAAGTAAGTAAATTTGCGTACTTTTTCCGGATCCATCCGTTCCTTCGACAATAAAGAGACGTCCCGGATATTGCATTGTACGGCCGAGACCACGCGCTTTTTTTAACCGCATTCTAAACAATCCTTCCTCATGAAAATTTGACGCTGTTATGCGTACTTAATTAAACGCCGATCGATAAAGTTTTACCAAATGCTTTTCTGACATGCGTGGCAAAGGCACTGGCAGCCAATATCTCAACCTCGGCATCGGTATTGGGAGGTAACCAAATATCAAAACGATCGTCCTTGCATGTTAATTGTACCCCGGATACGCGTTTTTCGTGCCGACGATCAAAGGATTCAGCCAGTCGAACGATAGTGCCAAGTTTAGCGGCAATCATCAGATCTTCACTCGTAAGAAGAGATTGATACGGCTGGCACAACTGCCGCATGCGGCGTCTGCCCTTATACGACGCAATGGCAGCAGTGAGGACGATGTCACGATGAGACAAGCCATGAATCGAACTGCTGAAAATCAAATAAAACGTATGTAGGTCATAGTTGTAATAGCTCACCTGAATACCTATACGATGGAGCATGGCACTGGCGTACAAGATGCGATCCAGACCCGACGTCAGCAGATTATATCGAATTGCCCCTTGGTAAAGATCAAAAGCCAACTGCGTGACATGTGTTGCATGCTCCTCGGAAGTTTGAAAGCGTCGCAAGGTATTTTGCACACTGCTTTGAAGTACCGTCTGTTGTTGTACTGGTCCTTCTGGTTCACCTAGGATGTGGGTATAAAAAGCGCCATCACGTAAACCGCGTCCACTGATACGCAGACAGTTCGGCATTGTTCTTTCAAGTAATGCAAGTAAGATCATGCCTCCGCCAACAATGACGTCGGCACGCTCTTTTGAGAGTCCTTCCGTCTTTTTTCTCCGTGGTAGCGGTAAAGAAGCTAACCAACGTACAATTTCAAATACCTCATCGACATTCATCTTGTAATTGTGTGCAATCGCAAGCGGATAGCTGGTATGAGCTTGATGAACGCGTGCGATATTGCGAATGGTTCCGCCAATGCCTACCATCTCAAGATCGGGCCTTTGCGTAAGAAATGGCGATTCGCTTAGGGTTTTTGTTATGATCTCTGGTAAGCGTAAAATTTGCCGATCGGATGTTGTATCGACAGTTTGGCTTAGCGTGACTGCACCAAAAGGGAACGACTGTGAAGCAATCAAACGGCCGTTTTCAAGCAAGGTGACCTCCGTGCTTGCTCCACCGATATCAACCAAATAAGCATCACGCACGTCGAGCGTATGCTTGACTGCGCTGACGCCTAATAGAGCTTCGTCCATGCCAGAGATCACATCAATGACAAAGCCCGTTTTATTCCGTACTTGCTCGACGATGTCCATGTGATTTTGCGCACTTCGTAAAGCTGCCGTGCCGATGAGAACGACTTCTTGTACACCAAACGCATGGCATATGCCTTGAAATTCGCGCAAATGAAATAGCAGTTGGTGGATACCTTCATCAGACAATCGGTGGTCATGTACATAGTTGGCTAAGCGTGGTGTGGCCTTTTGCTCATCTACGACATAGTATCCACCGTTGTCTAATTGGGCGGTGATCGATAAACGCATCGAATTGGATCCAATGTCAATAATGCCTGTAAGTTTCATGATCGTAGTATACCGAAAAAACGTCGTACATGTTAGAGTAGGCACGAAAGAAGGGGTACACCATGACAAAAAGGTATAGTGTGCAAGATGTTGCACAAATGTTGCAGACTGACCACGAACAAATTCGGCAAACAGTTAGCTACTTGGCAGAGAGACGTCTGTTATCTCATGAGACGTTCCTCTTTGCGGCATCGACATGGCGAATTGCACCGTCAGATGTTCCTCTGATTCAGCAACGTCTAAAAGATCGCTTGCCTGATCATGAAGCGAAGCCGAAACGACGCCATAAAGTGGTCCGCAAAGTTAATGAAACGGAGCCATAAGCGACGCTAAGTCAGATGGTTGCGAAAGTCCAATCTGCCATATACCCACGCCAGCTACGCCTGACTGCTTTACGAAAGCTCCGCGCTCACTAAGAGATGTTGCATTTTCCAGCCACACGATGTGCTGTTGTGTGGTTTGATAACGTAAAATATCTTGGTGTACCACAGTGCTCCACGTAACTGTCGCGTTAGGTGCAGAAAGGTAAGATAGCGCTTGATCCATACCTAGATATTGGGATTGCCAGGCATGGTTACTATAGGTCCAGTCAAGCGTGTAAAAAGGTATTCCTATAAGAATTTTGCTAGCTGGCACACCAAGTTGCAGCGTATTGTCAATGCCTTGTTCCATCCATGGCAGAGATGACGTGGATCCAGGAATGGGATCACCTTGATAATGTTCATCATACGTCATGACTACCTCATAGTTCGCCGCTTGTGCTATGGCCGCACGGTCGTAGACCACACCCCAATTGGGATCGTTTGAAGGTGGAGTGACATCGACAGATAGACCTTTTCCCATCGTGTGAAGTACCTCGGCCAAAGCAGTGACAAGTCGCGTTAACGGTGCCCGATCACTTGGAATCATATCCTCAAAGTCTAAATTGATCCCGTCCAATTGATTGTTTTCTACCGCTTGGACGATATTTTTCAGTAAAGTAAATTCCGCGGTTGGGTTTTGCAACAAGGATGTTGTTCGCGTTGGATTAAAGCCGGACTCAACAATAGGCCAAATCTGAACACCTCGGAGCTTGGCGGCGTTGATCAAGCTTTTACTTAAAGAACCTTGTATGGTTCCTCTTCCACTAGTTACGAAGAACGACAGAGGAGATAGAATGGATATATTTTCTTGAACGTGTGTCATCGTTTGAAGAGACGTACTATCGTCGAAAGCTAACACCACTTTTGTGCCAAACGTCTTAACGGGACTAGGTGAGCCAGTAGGCACGGTAAGGATAGAAACAGCGCTTGTTGGAACTTGCAAGACCTGTGAATTGACAAGAAGTGCACACGAGTTTGCTGTATTTGCATCAGCGACAGGGTAGAGTGATCCAGCCTGCAACGTTTGCGTGCCGTCTGTCGAGCTAATCGTTTGCGTGGATTGCAACATAGCGTACGTTTCGTTTGTTGCGATGACACGAGACGCACTTTTATTTGTATGATTGGCATACGTATAGAAAAAACCTGTTTGACGTGGTGCAGGGCCAAAAAGCGAGTTGGCCTGAGATGACCAAGTAATGGTTAGAAATAATGACAAGGTTGATAGAGTCAAAAACAAAATTCGCCGATGCGACAAGATCTTCCCTCCGCGTAGTAGGGTTATGAATCTTTCCCTAGTATACGAAATGATACATGGCGCATGAACCCGCAGAATGTGGAACGCATACCAGACAATCTAGACAAATTTGTGGATCTTTTGTACGATAGCGGTGCAAAGAATGGGGGGTAAGAGCGTGGTAACCGAAGAAGCTATTTATGAAGAGCTAAAAGAAGTCGTAGATCCTGAAATCCAAATTGACGTAGTAAACTTAGGCATGATTTACGGCGTAACGATTGAAGATGAAGGAAGAAAAGTGACGGTTAGGATGACCTTAACGACGATGGGGTGTCCGGCCATGGAGCAATTACAAGATGAAGTGGTTGCTCGTGTGAAAAATCTTGGTGCAAGTGAGGTTATTGTCGATTTGACGTTTGATCCACCATGGAATAAAGAGATGATATCCGAGGAAGCAAAAACAGTGTTGCGTTATCTGTTTTAACCGCCGATCGCTTCGGCGGCTTTTTTTTATGATGTTGGTAAAAATAATGTAGAGCCTTGATTTTTTATTTCCATGTGATAGCATAAAGGTGACTAAATTAGTCGAGTATGTGTGATGTTCTAAAATGTGAGATCTGCTATCAGGGGGAAGTGCGAATGAAAAGCGTGCCAGAGTTAAAAATCGAAGGATTACAGGTAGCTATAGAAGGGAAACACATATTGCACGGCGTTGACCTGACAGTTCGTGGTGGTGAAATCCACGCGATTATGGGTCCAAACGGTACGGGTAAGAGCACGCTGGCCTCATCACTCATGGGTCATCCAAAGTATGCTGTTGTTGGTGGAAGTGCTTCATTAGATGGTGAAAATCTGCTTGATATGGGCGTCGATGAAAGAGCTCGCAAAGGATTATTTTTGGCTATGCAGTATCCAAGTGAAGTATCCGGCGTTTCGAATGCGAATTTTATGCGAATGGCATTAAATTCAAGGCTTGGTGAAGGCAACGAAATGCCCGTTTTGAAGTTTCACCGGGAATTGCAAAAGAAAATGAAAGCTTTAAGTATGGACACTTCCTTTAGTGAGCGTTATTTAAATGAAGGGTTTTCAGGCGGCGAGAAAAAACGCAACGAAATTTTACAAATGACGATGTTACAGCCACGCATTGCGATTTTAGATGAAATTGACTCTGGACTTGATATCGACGCACTGCGCATTGTTGCTGAGGGTGTCAATTCGCTACGTGGTCCTGAGTTTGGTGTTTTAGTCATCACGCACTATCAAAGGTTACTTGATTATATTACACCGGATTTTGTGCACGTCATGATGCAGGGCAAGATTGTCCGGTCTGGCGGCCAAGAACTTGCAAAGGAACTGGAAGCACGTGGTTATGATTGGATTAAAGAAGAACTCGGCATCGTTGATGAAACCGTTACGGCGGATAAGTAAGGGGGACTTTCGGTGAACGACGTACGGGAATTATCCTCGCTTGCAGCCGAGGTTCAGCGCGAGTATGCAACGCAAATGGATCCAACGTATGTAATGGATATTCGAATGAAGGCTATTCAAGAGTTTGAACACGCTCCTATTCCGCAGTTTGGAAAAAGCAAACTAGATAAGAGAAATCTCGATGCCTACAGCATCGCTTGCGATCAACAATTGTCGCAAGATTGGCGAGTCGTTGCAAAATCCTATATGGATGAGAATGCCAATGCACCTATGATGGTGATTGCCGATGGTCGTGTCGTGCATAGCACAGGTCTGGACTCTTTAAAAGAACATGGTGTGCTTGCGCTGAATTTGCGTCAGGCGGTCATGATGTATCCAGAACTTGTTCAAGAGCATTTGGGAAGTATTGTGCCGTTTGATGAAAATAAATTGCTGGCACTGCATGCAGCTTTGTGGCGTGATGGCCTCTTTTTATACCTTCCTGCTCATGCAGACGTCGTGACACCTATCCAGATTCTTGTCGTAACGACCAAAGGATCACAGGGTACCTTTTCGCGTAACTTGATTGTAGCAGAGCGAGGCGCAAAAGCGACCATTCTTGAGGTGGATCTTGCGGACCCATTGATTGGAGATGAGGTTCACGTGGGTGTAAGTGAGGTCATTGTAAAAGATGATGCTCACATCAAAATGGGCGTTGTACATGACTTCCCGAAGGCTTCAACCAATTTGTTACTTCATCGGGCGCAAGTTCATCACAATGCGCAAATGGATTGGGTTATTGGTGAAATGGCTGAGGGATTTACTGTCGCAGAATATGCCTCGTTATTAGTTGGTGAAGGCAGCCGTAGCACAAGTCATGCGGTCGCATTAGGAAGTGGCCGTTCACATTTGAATTTAACATCAAAAATGCAACATGTAGCTCGTTATAGCGAAAGTAAGACGTTCGCAAGGGGCGTTATGAAAGACCGCTCAGACGCGGTTTTTCGCGGATTTACGCACATTTTGCGCGGTGCAAGCGGGGCCAATGGCGAACAAAATGAACGTTTGTTGATGCTTAGTCCAAAAAGTCGCGCTGATGCTATTCCGATGCTATTAATTGATGAAAATGACGTGAAATGCGGTCATGCTGCTTCGGTTGGTCAAATTAGCGAAGAACAATTATTTTACCTGATGTCACGAGGTATCGCAGAACAAGATGCAAAACAGATGATAGTCTGGGGCTTCGTAGACCCTGTGCTTGCCAAACTGCCTGTGGATCTGGTACGCGAGGCTGTGGTGAGGGCTTTGGAGAGGAAGATGTCATAATGGATAGATCACGTATCGCTCAGGATTTTCCGATCCTTGATCAAAAAGTAAACGGGCAACCACTTGTATACCTTGATAGTGCCGCTACGTCTCAAAAACCTATTCAAGTGATTGATGCTATAAGCGCGTATTATAAACAAATCAACGCTAATGTGCATCGCGGTGTGCATACCCTGGGGTCCTTGGCGACGGACGCCTATGAAGAGGCGCGTAGCAAAGTGGCACGATTTATTAACGCAAGCGATGAGAGTCAGATTATTTTTACACGTGGGACAACCGAAGGCTTAAATATGGTGGCGCATGGATACGCAAGTCATGTTTTAAAACCCGGTGATGAGATTGTTATTACTTTGATGGAACATCATAGCAACTTGATTCCATGGCAACAAGTGGCGAAAGTAACGGGGGCCACACTAAAGTATATCGCGCTGCAAGAAGACGGGACACTTGCTATGGCGGACATCCAGAATGCCATCACGAGTAAGACGCGTATCGTCGCTATGACGCAAGCATCTAATGTTTTGGGTACACTTAACCCGATTCGTGAAGTGGCTGCGCTTGCTCATGATCGCGGAGCTATTCTTGTTGTTGATGGAGCACAAAGTGTTCCACATCGAAAAGTTGATGTTGCGGAACTTGATTGTGATTTTCTTGCTTTTTCTGGTCATAAGATGTTAGGCCCGACAGGCGTTGGCGTCTTGTATGGGAAAATGGATGTGCTTTCGCGTATGCAACCAGTTCATTTTGGCGGCGAAATGATCGAGACAGTCGATCTGTATGACTCGACGTGGAAGGATATTCCCTACCGATTTGAGGGTGGTACGCCTATTATCGCTGGTGCGGTTGGATTGGGCGCTGCTATTGATTATCTTGAACGTATCGGTATGGATGAGATTCATGCCCTTGATCAGGAGTTGACCGCCTATGCGATGGAATGTTTAGGTGGCGTGGAAGGGTTAACGATCTATGGGCCAAAAACCGAAAGAGCTGCACTAGTTACATTTAATTTGGACGGAATTCATCCTCATGATGTATCGACTGTCTTAGATGCACAGGGTGTAGCCATTCGAGCCGGTCATCATTGCGCACAGCCTTTGATGCGTCATTTATCCGTATCGGCCACGGCGCGTGCGAGTTTTTATCTGTACAATACGCCGCATGACATTGATGTGTTGGTCGATGCGCTGCAAAAAACAAAGGAGTACTTCAGCCATGCAATTAGATGAGTTGTATCGCGAAGTCATTATGGATCATTATATGCACCCACGCAACCAGGGACATATTGACGCCGGCGATGCTCTAAAAGTCGATGTGAAAAACCCGACTTGTGGTGATGAAATTACCTTGGAAGTTATCGTCAAAGACGGTATTGTCGAAGATATCCGTTTTACAGGCGCCGGATGTTCTATCAGTATGGCTTCAGCATCAATGATGACGGAAATGGTTCGTGGTAAGACCTTACAAGAGGCGTTAGCATTGTCAAAGGAATTTCGTAGCCTGATGAAAGGCGAAGAAGTTGATGAAGACCGGTTGGAGGATTTGGAGTCGTTAGCAGGCGTATCGAAATTTCCTGCTCGTATCAAATGCGCGACGTTGGCATGGAATGCGCTTGACCGAAGCGTGATTGCATCTGAGAAAGGGTGAAGAAGATGACTCATCAAGTACCTGAACTTGAAGAGTACCAGTACGGATTTATTGATCGCGATATTTCTGTCGTACGTTTTCAAAAAGGTCTCACGAAAAAAACGGTTGAAGAAATTTCAACGATGAAAAATGAGCCTGGCTGGATGACCGATTTCAGGTTACGTTCGCTTGAGTTGTTCAGACAAAAACCCATGCCCAATTGGGGCGGAGACTTAAGTGAGCTTGACTTTGATGATATCACGTATTATGTAAAGCCCACCGAAAAAAAGGGGAAAACATGGGAAGAGGTTCCAGAAGAGATCAAAAATACGTTTGATCGTTTGGGTATACCAGAAGCGGAAAGGAAATTTTTGGCTGGCGTTTCTGCGCAGTACGAGTCTGAGGTTGTATACCATTCGATGCAAAAAGATCTGGAACAAATGGGTGTTCTGTTCACAGATACCGATACAGCACTTCGTGAGCATCCTGAGATCTTTAAGGAGTACTTTAGCACTATCATTCCTCCGGAAGATAACAAGTTTGCCGCGCTAAACTCGGCTGTGTGGAGTGGCGGCAGTT
>DAHWJX010000036.1:0-2228 GCA_027343965.1 Caryophanales bacterium
ACCACAAATTTTGACTCCCATCTGCGTACAAGATGAGGTATACTGTCTTTAGAGTAACAGGATGCATAAACACCGACAGGTAATGCCCCCTAATCTGGTTAGTTTACCACAGGGGGCGTTCCTTATTGGTGGAAGGATGGCTTACATAGATGCATTACGGATTAGTAACGGATCAAAGCCGCAAAGCTAAGCAGGCGAAGACATTTTACGAATATGTGCGAACGAAGACGCGGTCGGAACCCTTGTCAGATGCGCAAGTTGGTGACATCAAGATACATGGTGGTTTTCGTTTACTACACGGTGATCGTCACCGTGTAGTCAATCTGCGTCTTATGGACGAGCATTTGAGTCCCTATTTTCGTACGGATATGAATTTATTTCATTTGCTCATGATTGATGATTCGATTGACATGTCTATCTTTAAGACCCCCGAGGGTATTTTGTTTGTCTTCGAAGGGTTACCCAACTCGCCGCGTCCTTTTGGAGTGCATGGATACGATCCGCGTTAGACAGCGGGTAAACCTTGCACTGATTTTCTAGACAAATTTTCTTGTTCGCGAAGATTTTGTGCGCGCAAAAAGGCGAAGCGAACCAACCACATCAAGTAGGCGATAAGCAGGATATTAGCAATGTAACCTTGTGCCAGAGCAAAGGCATCGTACGTACCATGCAAGAGTGCAGGAATGATATAGGCACGATAAAGTGGCCGTTTTAAAAATAATGATTCACTAAAGAGACTGCCCATAACGATACCAAACAAGGTGTGAGCGGGTACTGCCGTAAATGCTCGTACAAAAGCTGTGGGTAAACCGTTACTTGTGACATACATGATATTTTCAACCATCGCAAATCCTAGACCGATAGCGACGGCGTAGACGATACCATCATATGGTTCATCAAAGTGTCGTGTGCGAAACACCAATTTTTGAAATAAGACAGCTTTCAAAGTTTCCTCGGTGATACCTGCGACAAAAAAAGCCGCGAGTAAGATGGCTAACAATCCTGCCGGCGGATTGATGGTGATGCTGTAAAAATCCAACAAATACTTCTCGATAAGTCCTGCTGGAAAAACAATGACGGCTCCAACAACAAATAATGGAATAATGAATCGCGGACGCTCCTTGTGACGATCTGCTCGATACACGATGTAGAAGAAAATGAGAGCAGGTACAACTGCTGCGATAACTAAAATGGGCATACGCGTACACCTCGTGTTTTTGTGTAGTGTGGCCTTTTTTTTGAGATTATTGCACGGTATCAAAAAGGGGCGTTATTCATGAAGGGTTTTTTGCAAGGATTGAACCACAATGTACAAGAGCCTATTTATTATGAGCTAACGCTTAGCGATCAAACACAAGCTCTAAATCCCTTGATTGGGCACAACTTTCGACTTGAATTTTTGGGTGAAAAAAAGTGTATTGCTTGTGGACGAAAAGTTAAGAAATTGTATCAAGGTGGGTATTGTTTTCCTTGTGTCACTACACTTGCGCAAACTGATTTGTGTATTGTCAAGCCACATGAATGTCATTTTCATCTCGGCACCTGCCGCGATGAAACGTATGGACAAACGCATTGCATGGTTCAGCATTATGTTTATCTTGCTGTGAGCAGCCAAGCCAAGGTTGGATTGACGAGAAAAGGAAGAGAATTTACACGCTGGGTCGATCAAGGAGCAAACCAAGCTGCCTTGTTTGCGCAGGTCGATACTCGTAAGGTGGCCGGCGAACTCGAGATGGAGATAGCAAAGAATCTGCCTGATAAAACAAACTGGAGACATTTGGTGCAGGGTATCACGACAGACGTTGATTTGTTGAACTTGGCCAAAATGACGAAAGACAATCTTTCGCCGTCCATGCAACGTTATGTATTGCCGGAATTTACCGTTCACACGTTTACCTATCCGGTTATGGATTGCGTAACTCCAAAGGCGAAAAGCATCGATTTAGAAAAGATGACGATCGAAAGTGTCCTTGTAGGTATTCGTGGACAGTACCTTTTGTTCGAACAGGGTGCCGTTAATGTTAAAAAACATGCTGGAATGCTTTGCAAAGTGGACTTCGAGTAAATTCTCACATGATCCTTTGTCGCCAAGGGTACACTGTGCTTGCATAGGCAATCACGAACAAAGGAGGGCGTGCATGAGCTGGGTGTATGAAGCTCGCTTGTATGATTCGAGAACTGTAGCCAACTACGTGGCGATGTGTGTTCGTGACGACCAAGTCCTGCGC
>DAHWJX010000042.1:0-37138 GCA_027343965.1 Caryophanales bacterium
AATACAACCGATAGTTTTTCCCATCGAAGAGTTCTCAATTGTTCTTTAGAGAGCGTATATAGATCTTGCCCATCAAGGATTACTTTTCCGCTGACATCATTGCGTTTCGGGTCAAGCAATCCTGCAATACCAAATCCTAAAGTTGATTTTCCACACCCTGACTCGCCAACTAAACCTAGGAAGCTACTATCCGGTATGTCAAAATTGACGCCCCTAACAGCCGATACACCTATTCCATTACGTGACTTATAAGTTATCCATAAATCCTTGACTTCAAGCATACGATCAATCCTCCTGCAAGCGTGGATTAGCTATTGCATCAATGCCAAAGTTAATTAACGTCAACGAAGTTGCAAGTAATGCAATGCATAACCCTGGTGCCAATACCCAAGCCCACTGACCGTTTAGTAACGCATCTCCGTTCTGCGCCCAATAAATCATAGTTCCCCAACTGGTTATACTAGGATTCCCTAACCCCAAAAACTCTAATCCGGCTTCGGCCAATATCGCACCAGTTACGGCACCAAAGAAATTAGCAATAATATAAGACAACATATTTGGAAGAATCTCACGAAATATAATGGTGATCGGATTTTCCCCGGCAAACCTTGCTGCAACGACGTAATCCTGTCGGCTCAACGTCAACATCTGGGCACGCAATGTTCGCCCCCCAAATGCCCAACCAGTGAGAGACATTACAAGTATAATCTCCCAAATCCCATGACTTGGAATATAAGAGGCAATAACAATCATCAATGGTAACCCTGGAAGTACTAACATGACGTTCATTAACAAGGACAATACATCATCGATCCATCCGCTAAAGTAACCCGCCAAAAAACCAACGATTAGAGCAATTGCAATCGTAATGGCTCCCGCTATAAAACCAACCAACATGGAGATGCGAGCACCATACAGTAATTGTGTAAATACATCCTGACCACTTTGAGTGGTACCCAACCAATGTGCAAGAGAAGGAGGCTGAGAAACGGTAAATCCTGTATTAGTTAGAGAATACGGGGATATCGAAGGTCCAATGATTGCAACAAGGATGAATATTCCTAATATAACAATGCCGATACGAGCTTTGTGGTTCGCCCATACGGTGCGCACTGCGCTTTGTCTTCGCATTGCTTTGCCCGATAAAACAATTTGATTTAATAGAGAAAGGGTGTTAGCTTGGGCACGTTTTGAAGAGACTGGTTTCTGAATTTGATTTGCCATCATCGAGCAGCCCCCTTTCTCACTCGCGGATCGAGAATTCCAGACACCATATCTGCAGCAAAATTTGCTAAAAGTACACTTATGGTAATAAATAAGAACAAAGTTTGTAATAGTGGATAGTCTTGATTACTAATTGCCGTTGACATTAGATACCCCATGCCTGGATACGCAAATACCGTTTCCATCAAAAGTGACCCGCCTACCACAAGTCCGAGCGACATAGCAAAATTGGTCACAATCGGCAACATAGCATTTCGAGCAGCATATCTTATGGCCACGGTCTTGCTCTTGAGTCCTTCTGCTCTTGCCAAAAATATATAATCTTCACCAAGCGTATTGATCATGTTATTTCTCATTCCTAGTAAGGAACCACCGATACCCGTGATAAAAATCGTAATTGCAGGTAAAATACTGTGGTAAACTACACTTTCAATGAAAGGTAGATTGAATGCGGGTGAAAGGGAACCCGAATATCCACCTGAAATCGGGAACCAATGAGCAATAAATGCCAGTAAATAAATCAAGGCTAATGCAATCCAAAAATATGGAAATGCTGATGTGAATGAAAATAAGACTGTGGCACTCGAGTCAAATTTTTTACCACGGTGCCATGCTGCATATACGCCTAGTAAAGTACCCACTATGAACTGTAAAATAGTTACGATACCTACGAGTATTAGCGTCCACGGCATAGCTTGCAAAATCACTGATAATACCGATTCCGGAAAAAATGAATATGATACACCAAAATTTCCGTGGATAATATTATTAATATACCCCCAGTACTGTTGCCAAAGAGACCCTGTCGGTAATCCAAGCATGAGTTCCAATGCTCTTTCTTGTTGTGGCGGTACAGGGCCTTGCTGTGCATATTTGGCCATCATAGCTTCCGCAGGATTCCCCGGCATTAAACGCGGAATAATGAAATTGAGTGTTATCGCAACCCAGACGGTTAGTACGAGAAATCCAAATTTACGCAATATGAATCGCATGTCCATAACTCCTTTTCAATGTTCTCCCTGAACAGTGACATTCAGGGAGAACATTTTACCTTACGATCGAGGCACCAAATGCGTAAGAATCATAAGCGGCGATTGTCCCCACGGCGACGGAGAAGCATAAGGATTACTTGCGCTTGGCCAACCAATGAATTTTTTTGTGCTATACTCACTCCATGTGGCTGCCTGATCAAGGCTAATCACTGGAATCTGGTTATACATGACAGCTTCAATTTGATAAGCATCTTTTCTTTGAGCAACTTGGCTCGTTGCTTGTCTCCAGTTATTTAATAGCTGATCGACACGGGAGTTAGAAAACCGTTCTTGGTTTGTAGTAGTGTTTTGCCCAATTGGTGTAGCATATTCACTATTGAGCAGTGTGTTGTAAGACGTATAGGGACTAGCTGTACCGCCATAAAACATTAAACTGGCTTCGAACTGCCCAGTGTTCATATTTTGACTGTACGAGGCATATTGCGGAGTAGTCACTTGCACGTCAATACCCAATTTTGACAAGTCAGATTGAATAATTTGCATGGTCTGTATGGTATCTGACCAGCCAGCAGGAACCTGTATGGTAAACGAAATTGGCTTACCTGATTTATCAAGTAATTTGCCTTGACTATTGGTCTTGTAGCCAGCCTTAGAAAGAATTTGTTTAGCTTTGGCAAGGTTGTAGAGATATATTCCATGGTTAGGAAGTGCAGGATTGAGCCATTGCTTTTGACCAGGCAAAATAAGTCCAGCCTGACTCCCTACTGATACATATCCATCTTCTGCCTGTTGCGCAATTTGCTGCTTATTAATTGCGTAGGCAAGTGCTTGACGAAATGCAATATTATTAAATGGCACCTTTTTAAGATTAAGCGCTAATGACGCGATACCCCCTCCCGGGAACCAGTACTTGTTGTTTGCTGGGTCTTGGGCTACATATGTTTTTTGAACATTCGGGATAAATAAAGTTGCCCAGTCCCATTGCCCTGAAGACAATTTCAATGCCGCAGTCTGATTATTGCCCAAAACCGGGAATTCAACATTATTAACTTTCACTTTATTTGCCTGCCAATAAGTCGGGTTCTTTTTTAGGGTATACTGCTCAGGTGTAAAATTGCCCACGATGTATGGCCCAGTTCCAATCGGGTCTGTAATAACCTTCGTAGCTGGATTTGATATGCTAGCCCAAACATGTTCGGGTACAATTAGAGTACTGGCTATAGCATAAAACGTAGGAACATTCGATGACTTAAATGTAAATTCAACCTTATTACCATTTACTGTTACACGACTTAAAACCTGCCATAACCCTTGGCTGTCAAGTGATGGATTTTTTCTCAAATAATTAAATGTAAATGCCACGTCCTTTGCAGAAAATGGCTGTCCATCATTCCACTTGACTCCTTTACGAATAGTCACAACCAATTTCTTATTGCCCTGCCATGCATATGAAGTTGCCAACCATGGTGTAACTTTTCCATTCAAATTATTCACAAAAAATAATGGTTCATAGATGTAGGAGGTACCAGTCCTATTGCTAGGAGCGTACGGATTGAAATTATCTGTAAATGTCGGTGATCCATTATCGACACCAACTACCAAGGTGGAATTTAAGTTACTGGCAACACGGGCACCATCACTTATCTTCTGTCCTGGGTTTGCTGCTCCAAAAGTTGTGATAACCGTCGCCAATCCGGCAAAACCTAATGTAGCGATCACGGAACCTACTACCTGATAGCGTTTCATATGGAAATATCCCCCTCATTACATTTTTGAATGGGCAATGAAATATCCCTTATGTCCTTATCTCACTACGAGAAGAATTTCGTACAATAAGCTCTGTCGGTAGAAGTACAGGTTGTAATTCGGAATTTCCATTCATAGCTTGAAATAAAATTTGCGCAGCAACTGCGCCCATATCATACATCGGTTGCCTCACGGTTGTCAGAGATGGATGAACATATTCCGAGATAGGAATATTATCAAATCCTACAATCGCAACGTCCTCTGGAATGCGGATTCCTATCTCGACAAATGACTTCATAATTCCAATAGCCATTTCATCATTAGCAGAAAAAATCGCATCTGGCAGTGTCCCCATAGCGCTTAATAGCCTACCAATGGAATATCCACCTTCCTCGGTAAAGTGCCCGCAATAATCGAATCGTTTTGATTTTTGCGTTTGAAATTCATTCATTGCCATCTCATACCCACGATATCGCAGTTCTGAGTCTAATGAGTCAGAGGGCCCAGACACAAATACAATGTTGCGGTATCCAAGATTCAACAAATGTCTCGTAACCTCATAACCGCCTCTTTCGTTATCCACAAGTACACTGTATACGTTTTCAACAAGCAAACTACGATCCAGAACAACAATAGGTAAGTCTTTTCCGGCAGCGTGAATAATCGTCTCGTCGTCTACATCTGGAGCTAAAATAATTGCACCATCAACTCGACGTTCTGATAACAAACGAACTGCTGCACTACCTATTTGACCGCCACCCGTTCCACTGGCAATCGTATTGTACTTGTTGCTAGTTGCAACATCTTGAACACCTCGGATTAGTTCCGAATAAAATGGACCACCTAAGTCATGTAGAAGAATGCAAACCGTATCTGTACGTCGTGCCTTGAGATCCCGGGCGATGCCGTTAGGTCGATACTGAAGGCCCTGTGCTACTTCAAGCACTCGACGCCGTGTAGACTCTTTAACTCGCGGATCATTATTCAAGGCGAGAGATACAGTAGACACCGCTAATTTTGCAACTTTGGCAACATCTTTAATTGTAGCCACAATCTTTTGCATCGGCGCATCGAACCTTCGCCTGCATGCAACCACCTCCTTTTATTTATTGAAACGTTTCGATTTCACAAGTAGAATACACCACGATGTAAACGGTGTCAATCAATTTTATATTGTGTATTGAGACAAGGATTCTATGGTAATACGACGCTGTTCAATTCGACACGTTCAACATCATTAAGATTGATTCGGACGATTGGTGCACATAAAAGTATACTAGAAGATGACATGGGCACGTAAATACGTCAAGCCGCTTCCCCTCAGGGAAAGCGGCTTGTACGACTCTCGTCTATAGGTTGTATTACGTGAATTTACGCACAATGCTAAGCAACGCTAATCTAATCAGACAGTTCTTTTAACCTATGACGCTGCACTAAAACTTCGATTAACGTACATATTATTTTGTAATCCTCTTCCTCGAGGCGACTCACTCGATGCGCCATCATGAGGTAAGGTTGCGCATCTTCACGCATGAAAAAACTCTTGAGATAGCTTGGTAATTCGGAAATACCACCGTATGCGGTTTCATCCGGTAAATTTGTAATCTCTGCCCCATCACAAAAATATCCAATTGGTACGCCAAGCGCTTCAGCTAGACGAATGGCATATTCTAACGATGGTTGTCTTTGCCCTCTTTCAAGAGAGCTAATATGAGGTGTAGAAATACCCGTACGATAAGCCACTTCTTGTTGTGTAAGGTTTCTACGGTGACGCAAGAGACGAATTTTCCTCCCTAATTGATCATTCACTCGACATCAACCCCTTACTTATATCCCATTTATAATTACTACCATATTTTACTACACGTTTGTGTAATCTGTAAATATACTGAACTTAAAGTTTTGTAAATATTTTTGTTTCTAATACATTAGATATGCTCAGTGGCTATTTTTAAAAATACCCTAAGGAACTGTCTGTTTAGAGATCAGTTCCTCAGTATAACTCTGTAAGTACTCTGAAAAGACTAGTTTTTTTACCCGATTGGGTGCATAGTTCTTCTGTGTGCCTCAAAAGTGGTTAACATCGTGTAGCCCGCTTCGCGAACATACACCATGGCTTGGTCATAATCAGCGCCGACATCTTCTGGACGATGCGCATCAGAATTGATGACAATAGGTACGTCCTGTGCACGACAGGCCTTGAGTAAGCCCATAGCAGGGTACATCTTGCCAACAGGTTTACGCAACCCCGCCGTGGAAACTTCAACCACTTGGTGATGTTGAGCAAATAATGTTGCAAGTCGCTGATACCACTCTTCTAGAAATAGCGGATCAGCAGGCTCGTGACCGAAGACTTTAATTACATCCGCGTGTCCAACAAAGTCAAATAACTCACTTTGTACCATTTGCGAAAGAATCGAAAAATATTCATCATACGTCCTTAACACATCACGATTATCCCACTGTGCCTTCATTTCGGCAAGATCAAAACCAAAGCCTCCAAGCCAGTGAACAGAACCAATCACATAATCAAAAGGGAAACTCGCGATGAAAGCACGCAGTTCATCATCAATGCCTGGTACATAATCCAATTCAACACCGAATTTCACAGAAATACCCTGCCGTCTTGCTTCTTGCACCATCGCAAAGTACTCATTCAGGTCCTCAGTCCTGCGTTCTCTTACCCACGGATTGTCAAGGAGATGTGCCGTTTGTTTAAAACGATAGGCATGCTCGGATACACCATATTCTTCGATACCGCGCTCTTTAGCTACGTTAAGAAACTCCTTAAGCCAAGTAACGGTATAAGGGCCTCGCTCCGTATGTGTATGATAATCTGTTAACAGAATAGTTCCCTCCTCCATCTCAATCCCAATATCTATAGTACACGAAATTGTCAAATTTGACATCCAAATGCACAAAAACGCAGGAGCAAAAGCCCCTGCGCATCGACTCATAGTACTTATAATTGCGCTCGAGCTAACAAACGCTGATGTTCTTTCATTAGACAACGGTTCGATATCACGAGTAACCCTGCGTCTTTGCCTTGTTGTTCCGCTTGTTCATGCGTTATCCCCGATTGGAGCCACACCGCTTTAGCACCGATCGCTATCGCTTCTTCAATAATTTGCGGCACCTCGTCAGCTGGTCGAAAAACATCGACAATGTCAATAGGTTCAACAACATCTCGCAAACAATCTTCACATTTTCTACCTAATACCGTACGCGCATTGGGGTTCACAGGTACAATTTCATACCCTTGCGATTGCAAGTACGATGCCACAGAATAACTTGCCTTGTGTGGGTCTGCCGATAAACCGACGACGGCTACGGTTTTACATGAAGCCAAAAAATCCGCAAGATCTTTGTCATTGATGGATCCCATCGAATCACCATCCCTCACCATAGACATTTCACTCCATAGCGTCCCTTTTTGGTGCGAAATACATACACATAGCGTGGAAACTGCTTTGTGGGAGTGAATCCTTCTTCCCGGATCCGCGTAGCTAGGCACCCTGCCTGAAACTCGCTGTTATACAGTTTGCCACTGTACACCCAGGCCATGATCACACCCCCCAAAGTACCTCACCGTCATCATGCCTCTATCTTCGGCAAGGAAATTGTAAATATTGTTCCTACGTCTACTTCGCTGTACACATCAATTTTTCCTCGGTGTGCATGAATGAGATTGTTAGCAATCGACAATCCGAGTCCAGTGCCCCCTTTAGCTCTTGTCCGTGCCTTATCCACTTTATAAAAACGTTCAAAAACATAGGGCAAGTCATCTTTACCAATACCATGTCCCGTATCGGCAACAGCCATAAGAACTGTGGAGGATTCTTCACGTAATGACAGGGTTACGCCGCCTTTTGTGGTGTGGCGAAAGGCGTTGTCAATCAAATTCGTTAAAACCTGTTCCAATCTATCCTGGTCCCCACGAATCAAAACATGAGGCACCTGTGCGTCAACATGCATATACAATCCACGTTCATGAAACAATCCCTGAAATTTCCGAGCAACACGTTCTATGACAAGTCCTGCATCGAGGACAGCAAAATGCATAGAGAAGTTTCCTGACTCAAGTTGCGCCAAATCCAATAATTCATTCACTAAACGTCGCATGCGCAACGTCTCTTCATAAATGATATTCGTCAATTCAGCCCGTTCTGCAGGATCCGTACCAAAGTCATCAAGCAGCGCTTCGGTATACCCTTGTAGCATCGATAACGGCGTTCGTAATTCATGTGATACATTGGCCACAAAATCTTTGCGCAAACGCTCCAGGCGTCTTTCTTGCGTAACATCGCGCACGACCGCAAGCGTTCCTCGTAATTGTCCAGAATCATCGGGCTCGTATAAAGGAGTCACTGTGGCAATCATAGTACGATCACCAACTTCAAATTCACGTTGCATCCATTGTCGTCTTTGCAAGGTGTCATGGTGCAATTGACGCAAATCATCAGGCAATTGACCTACATCAAGCACCTCTTCGCTTAGGTAATTTGCTAACCAAGCCCGCGCTGCCGGATTGAGTAAAGTAGCCGTGCCATGCAAATCAGATGCCACGACCGCATCCGTCATCGCCTCCAAAAGACCCGCCACTTCCTCCTTCTCTAACGTCAAAGCACGGACGGATTGTTCCAAATCAGCAGCGACATGATTGAGTGTCTTGCCCAAGCGTCCTACTTCATCTTGGGTTACGACGCGCACGCGCAGATCAAAACGACCTTTGGCCATCTCCTCAGCAACACTATTCATTTCAAGCACCGGATTCGCCAAATTTTTTGATACGACAAATGCTAAACCGGTAGTAAGTAACGTTCCCAAGATGACGGCAAAAATGATTAAACCTGAAATTGAATTTGCGGGGGTACCCACGAACCGCCCTGATTCGGTGATGACGAGTAATGCCGCATCGG
Source organism: Caryophanales bacterium (assembly GCA_027343965.1). GTDB lineage: Bacteria > Bacillota > Bacilli > Alicyclobacillales > SLC66 > JAKACU01. Next base: position 8,882 of record DAHWJX010000042.1, read on the forward strand.
CGCCCGTGTCAGGATCTATCTTCTGCGCAATCACAGCAAACAAATTGGTCGATGGATCGGGGTGTCGTAAAAAAGGAGGTGTACCTTGCCCTATATAAGGAGCACCAGCTAGCAGTGAAGCGCGTTCTTTAGGCGATAAACTACTCACCCATCGATTGACCGTCAAGTCTCTTGCAGGTGGTCGAACCAAGTAGTAATGATTGTGAAGTGGTGAACTTACCTGGGTGCCTATTTGCATCATTACTGCGTCCATAGGTTCTTTATTCAGTAATTCATTGACAAGTAATATTTGATTCGTTAATTCACGACGCTGTATTTTGTTTACATATGTGGCAAAAAATTGCTCGAGATACAAGGCAACAATCGCCAGTACCACGAGCACCATCGCAACAATAGTCAACCACAGTTTTAAAACGATGCTGCGACGGATCACTCCGCCACCTCAAACTTATATCCCACACCCCATACGGTATGAATATGTTGTGGAACACGTTCTGACACTCGACCAAGCTTTTCACGCAACCGTTTTACGTGTGTATCTACCGTGCGTTGATCACCAAAAAATTGATAATTCCACACATCGCGCAATAATTCTTCCCGACTAAAGACTTTTTCAGGTCGCTGAGCCAAATACAGTAACAAATCAAACTCTTTCGGCGTCAACGTCACTTCTTGTTCTTCAACGACCACACGCCTAGCATCGACATTGATCGATAGGCCAGGAAAAGACAGAACATGGCCCAGTACGGTTTGCTGACTATCTACAGCAACCGTTCCTGTCCGACGAAGCAACGCCTTGACGCGCATAATGAGTTCACGTGGACTGAAAGGCTTGACCACATAATCATCAGCACCAAGTTCAAATCCATGTACGCGATTACTTTCATCACCTGCAGCCGTCAACATAATGATCGGCGTTTCTTTATACTGGCGAATCTCCATACATACATCTCGTCCGTCCATACCCGGCAGCATGAGATCTAATATGATCAGAGCATAATCATTTTGTAATGCTTTTGATAACGCTTCCGTTCCCTCGTCTGCCTCATCAACCAGAAAAGAGTTTCTCTAAAGATACATACGAACCAGTTTTCGAATGCGTTCCTCATCATCCACAACTAGAATACGTTCCATATTGCCTTCCATGGTGCCCCCTCCTAAACCAACAACAGTAGCCTTTTATGTTTGCACGTGTAAAACGTATGCGCGCACCCGGATGTGAAACATAATGACTACATTGTATAGAGTACATTACGTTGATCAAAAAATCCATGATATTGTCATATATAGTTATCGGCGGCGATGAGACCGTTCACGTTTTATCCGTACCGGTAGCTCATGATACCCTTGCAAAGCCAACACTTCGTCGTCATAAAGATAACGCCACTGGCCAGGACGCAAACCACGTAGCGTTAAAGGACCATACTTTGTCCTGGTGAGATCAAGACAAGGGTGCCCAATCAACTCAAGCATACGTCGAACTTGTCTGTTGCGTCCTTCATGTAAAATTAAAAGCATGCGAGAAGTCATACCATCTGTTCCCAAGAGCTTAACGATAGCAGGCGCCGTCTTGATGCCATCAAGTTCCACGCCTTGCGACAAAAGAAGGATATCTTCTTGTAAGACGCGCCCCTGCACAACAGCTTCATAATGTTTCGTGACTCCAGAACGCGGATGCATAAGCCAGTTGGCTAATTGTCCATCATTGGTTAAAAGTAACAGACCACTTGTGTCGTAATCAAGACGACCAACAGGGTACACGCGTGCAGCCTTTTGGTCAATAAGATCCATGACCGTACGTCGTCCTTGAGGATCATCCGTTGTCGTCATGACACCTGTCGGCTTGTACAACAAAATATAGACAAGGTGTTCAGTTTGATGAACCCTTTGTCCATCAAATTCCACCTTATCTTTACTCGTAACTCGAACCCCTAATTCTGTCACCACACATCCGTTGATCTTGATGCGCCCCGACTGAATCCATTCTTCCGCCTTGCGTCGCGATGCGATACCAGCTTGTGCGAGATATTTTTGCAGACGTATCCCTTGTTTTTCTAAACTATTATCCATGCGTGTTATTTTAACCGTGAAAGAGCCATTGCACAACTACAACTGACGCAATAACGCTAATTAAGTCTGACATCAAACCCACCTTGACTGCATATCTTGCTTGGCGAATGCCTACACTGCCAAAATAAACGGTTAGGACGTACAAGGTGGTATCCGTACTTCCTTGCATCACCGATGCTGCTCGACCAATAAACGAATCAGGACCAAACTGTTTAAACAAATCCGTCACTAGGGCCAGAGATCCGGATCCAGAAATCGGACGCAACAATGCCAAAGGCAGGAGTTCAGGTGAAAAATGGATATGTAACAACAGAGGGCGTAAAGCACCAATCAGTAAATTCAATGCACCAGATGATCGAAAGACTGTGACGGCAACGAGCATAGCTACAAGCTGAGGAATTAGGCTGATGGACGTAGAAAATCCATCTTTAGCACCAGAAACGAACGATTCATAAATAGGTACTTTGCGGGTGACACCCATCACCAAAATGGCAGCCAATGTAAGTGGCAATACCCAGTTGGACACAGTATTGACGATATCCATCATGGCTTACAAGCCGACACATGGTGCTTGTTATCCCGCCGACGAAAAAATCGATCAAGAATCACGGCCGCTAAGGTGGCAAGGAAAGTCGCCACGATGGAGCTTAGTACGATATCAGCTGGCGCTTTAGCGTGATACTGCATGCGCAAGCCGATAATCGTGGCAGGAATAACCGTCAGGCTTGCAGTATTCATGGCAAGCAGTGTACACATCGCATCGGATGCACGCGTTTTGTCAGCATTGAGCGCTTGTAAATCACGCATCGCTTTTAATCCAAGTGGTGTCGCGGCATTACCAAGGCCCAGAATATTGGCACTCATATTCGCAATCAAGGAACCCATCGCTTCATGTTCAACAGGCACCGAAGGATACAACCAATGCGCTAATGGTCGCACAAATCGCGCTAACGCACGAACCAGTCCTGCATCTTCGGCGATCTTCATCATACCCAGCCAAAACGTCATTATGCTAATAAGGCCAAACGATACAACGACGCCATCTTTTGCCCCATCCAGTACGCCCTGCGTAACCGCTTCGATACGACCCGTTGCAGCAGCAACCACAACCCCGGATAAAAATAGAACAAACCATATCCAGTTCATCACATGAATCTCCTCCCCCGAGATCATGATGTTGCTAAGAAAAAAACATTTCCCGTAGCCTGCCAAACCAACCTTTGCCTTTCACCGACGACGCTGTCACAAGATCCGCTTGTCCAATAACATGACCTGCCAATACATACTTGACCTTGCCAGCGGGCTGTCCTACTTGTATCGGTGCTGACAATTTCTTCACTGAGACTGGAACAGCTCGAACCATTGCTTTTTCAGATGGTAAAAGTGGATAAATGACTTGTCCTCGAACGTGTAAAGACACAGAACGCACTTCACCAAATCGCACAGGAGCTGAGACCGACACCGGGATCGCTGTAGCCAAGTTCGATCGATCATAGGCTGTCAGTCCATAGGTTAGCAGATTGGCCGAGTCTACCCAATCTGATGGATCCCGCAACACGATAAGTGCTACTTGATGCCTCTGCCATGTGGCGGATGACGCCAAACAACGTCCTGCCTTTTTGGTATACCCCGTCTTTACCCCATCAGCATTTTTCATCATCCACAACAGCTTATTCTTATTTTTCATCTTACGATCCCATGGTTGGCTAGTCCAGGGAATACTATAGTACTTGGTCTGTACAATTTGATGAAAGGTGTGGTTCTTAAGCGCCGTGGCTGTGATAATCGCCATGTCGTGCGCCGTAGAGTAATGCATAGGGTCGTCCAAGCCATGTGGATTAACGAAGTGGCTATGAACGAGACCAAGGCTTTGTACATCATGATTCATCATTTGGGCAAATTTTGGTACTGAGCCGCCCAAGAATTCGGCGATGGCCGTTGCGGCGTCGTTGCCGCTGCGCATCATCATGCCATATGTCAAGGCAAGCAACGTTTGTCGTTCCCCTTGTGCCAAATAAATCGATGATCCTTCCTGTCGCGCAGCATGATGCGACACGGTTACCATTTGTTGCAACTTTCCAGAGCGAACGGCTATCCATCCGGTGATGATCTTCGTGAGACTTGCGATGCGCATTTTGCGGTCGCCATGAAGTTCATACAACACGCGCCCTGTAGTAACATCAACGAGACAGGCAGCTTCTGCCGACACTGCTGGAACGTGAGTCACGTGTTGTTGCACGGACAATTTTGGGATATGGTGCGCTGCCATGACGGACATTGGTGACACGACAGACACACTCGATATAACGGCACAACACAACACGAAGTATCGCGTGGCTTTGAACATTGTCTGCTTTACTCTATGCTTTGACCTGCCCATGTAGACGCACTCCTTACCTATCCCGAATCCTAATCGAAAAAGAAGCGCCCAAGAGCGCTTATCAAGGTAAACATTGGTTAACCGATAGGGTGAACGTCTGTTTCTACGTGTTTTGAACGATTAGCCATCGCCTCAATGCGATCGATGACCTGTGGTGCAAGATCAATCAATTTGTCATACAATTGATTGCCTGGTTCCGCCGAGACCAATTTGACGCTTCCTTGTCCGACTACCAAAAACCCTGTGGGTTGAATCGATACGCCGCCACCAGCACCGCCACCAAATGGCATATCATCGGTTACAGGTCGTTGGGCCGTGCCAGGAACATTTGACTTGGAGTGTACTTTATACTGCGAACCTCCAGCTGCGAAACCAAAGCCAACGCGACTTATTGGAAGGATAACATTTCCATCCGGCGTTTGGACAGGATCCCCGACAATGGTATTTACATCAACCATTTCCTTCAGGTTTTCCATTGCTGTCTGCATAAGAGATTGAATCGGATGTTCTTGCATAGGCACCCCCCTTTTTATACCGCAAAAAGAGTTTCAAACCTGCAACGATAGTCTTGCCGACGGGCCCCGTGACTATACAAGAAAGGCTCGTGTCAAATGTCTGTTGCGAAAATTGTGGCGTTACCATCAGTTCCGGTATCTCCATGACACGAACAAAACGCGTAAGAATTCCTGTTACCATAGCCTGTATCGTCCAGAAGACACCACAAAGCCACGCGGTCATGGCCGCATCTTCAACCCCAACGTTTGTCATCCACCTCACGTTGCGAACAGAGAATGCATTGATAAAATGGTGCAACGCTGGCCGCAACCATTCAACTTCATCCATAAAGTCATTTATGCGATGAAAATATGATTCAATCCCCGATGCAGACTGTGTAGTGGGTGATGCATCTTGTGATGGTGCGGCGGTCGCCACTACGGATTCCTTTTTCTCCTTAATCGTTTTCTTGATGCGAATAACATACAAATACCGGATTTCTACGTTGGCGACGTGATGACCAAATTGATACGAGATCGATAGGATCATGGTCAAAGGCGCGACACTAAGGAGAAAGAGAACAGCCGCAATCAGCAAAATAACTCCCACCGGCGTTACAAAAAAAGACATCCCGTTCGTCCTCCTGAAGACGGTCTGCCTATAGAATTCCCATGGGAGTTCCTTCTATTCTTGGTTGAGGGATTGTTCAAAGAGGCGCTGCAATTCGTCCATCGAGGCTAGTCCAAAGTGGTCCAAAACATCACGCGTAGTTTCATACAAAAATGGGCGCCCTGGTCCCTGAGCCCGACCAGCTTCACAAATAAGACCGCGTGACATTAAGGTCCCAATCGCGCGTTCACTCTTGACCCCGCGAATGTTTTCAATGTCAAGGCGCGTAATGGGCTGTTTATACGCGATAATAGCCAGTGTTTCAAGGGCTGCTTGCGATAGCGCTGATGGCGGTGGAGCAAGTGCCAAAGACTGCAAATAAGGAAACAACTCAGGCAACGTGATCAACTGCCATGCATCAGCGATGCGCCGCACTTCAAATATACGCCCCTGCGCCTTTTGCTGGGCTAACAGATGCAAGCAGATGGGCTCTACATCATCAAGTGATACATCAAATACGCGGGCAATCTGTCTGTCCGTTAAGCCCTCCGTACCTGCAGCAAAGAGAAGGCCTTCCAAGTAGGGCAATAGATGTTCATGAAAAGGACCGGCCATCGTTGTCTGCACCGTCGTCACTTGTTCTGAAGTTCGATCCATATATCCCCAAACCTTTCTTCTTGTTTACAGATAATGCGATTCAATTTGATTAGTTCTAACACGGCCAAAAATACTGTTACAATCTCTCGCCGCGAAGGACTTTTTAACAGTGACACTAACGTCCTTGGCGCATGTCGCAATTGACTTTCAATTTTCCGCATACGTTGCGGAATTGTTTCTCGATCACGCACTACATCCACGTTGTATTCGATAGCCACACGTTGTAGCGCAGTCGCAAGCGCTTGAAACATACGTGAAAGATCAACATCAGCCAAATGATCGTGAACTTGAAGCAATTCCCGATATGGTGTGAGTGGAATCGGCAAACGCCCCACCGAATCATTGTGTTCTCCTTCATGTTGTTGCAACAACTCGGTAACCTGTTTGATCAAACGGTACTCTAATAACCGCTCTTTTAACTCTGTGGCAGATACAACCAAATCATCCTCATCATATGCATCTTCAAGATGCTCATCAAAAGCATCAATCGATCGCGGTAAAAGGGATCGCGCCTTTATGGCTAGTAGAGTAGCGGCCATGACAATAAAATCACTAGCCACGTCAAGGTGCTGACCCAGAGAGTCTTGCAACAGCTTAAGATACTGATCGGTCACTTTGGCAATAGCAATTTCATGAATATCCAATTCTTCTTGCTCAATCAAGTGCAGCAGCAAATCCAGTGGACCTGAGAAGGCATCGAGCGTGACCTCATATACCAGAGGAAAAGAATCGCTCATATTGCGCCAAACCAACTCGCCACATTTTGAATGACATACGTTATAGCCGTTCCACCGATCGGGGTCAAAACAAGAAGCAACATCAAAAAAGGACCCACTCGCTCATAGGATTGCACCCATGCTTTACCACGAAGAGGAAATAGGTTACTGACCACATTCCAGCCATCAAGTGGGGGTACAGGAACAAGATTAAACACTGCAAGCGCTATATTGACACTGGCCAAGGCAGTGAGTAAAAGCAAAATAAAGGAGTTGCTCGACATCGTGTAGATTACAGATCGAAGCAATAATAAACTGACAATAGCTACGATCACGTTCATCAGCGGCCCCGCTAAAGCAACTAGAATAGTACCTAGACGTGGTCCCGTACGTAAGCGTCGTGGGTTAAACTGAACAGGACGTGCCCATCCAAAAAACGAAAACAAGATCATTAACAGTCCTAAGACGTCCAGATGCGCCAGAGGATTCAACGTAAAACGCCCCTGTTCACGCGGTGTGTTGTCGCCAAGTAAGACCGCAACGGCTGCATGTCCGAACTCATGAAGTGTCAAACCAATGACAATTGCCAGAATGCGAAAAATTAAATCCTGACCAAATATTGCATTAAAGACTCCCACAAATCGACATCCCTTCTCTATCCTCGCGAGATTAAAAAAGGCAAGATACGCGCCCATGGTGCATAGAACGAAGCATGAGTTCGGATCGTGTCACGTGCTCTTTTGCGAATCACACGAAGTTCCGGAACCTGTATCGGTCGCTTCAAACAAAACAATACCACGTTGTGCGGTGTAAAGGGAACAGGAGCCAGATCAAGGATAAAAACAGGTCCTACCAAAGCGTTTAGTTGTGCACACAATGATCGATACGGTTCAGCTGCAAGCCCCATGGTACGCGCAATGACGTTAATGACAAGCAAACCGCCAATGCGCAAATGATCTGCCAGAACTTGTTGGTACACCGGCGAAAAAAAGGTTTTCGGTGTCCGTTCGCGAAAATACGCATCAAGAAAGATCATATCGAACGTTTCGCGCATAGTGGGTAAAACAATGCGGGCATCAGCTTCGATCAACCGGATAGCATCTTGAGAGACCCCAAAATAGCGACGAGCTGTCTCAATCACGACTGGATCCCATTCGATTCCTGTAATCTTTACGTCTTGATGCACACGCTGAACATGGTTAATCGACGTCCCTGTTCCGACACCAATCGATAGAAAGGATCGCACATCAGGCAACCATGCCGAATAAAGGGAAAATGCTTGTTGGTAAGGGAAATAAAGACGCTCTGGACGATCGACGATAAGGGCGCCTTGCCAACCTGCCGCTTCTCCTCCAAAGCGCAAAAAACGGACATTCTTTTGTTCACCCACGTAGATCGGCTGATAAGATGATTCTGCCCGAAAAATCTCTTTAGTGGCCACAGTCTTCCATCAACTCAGCGCGCGGCTCAAATTGGCCATCTCGATGGCAGAGACACCCGCATCCCAACCTTTATTGCCCGCTTTCGTGCCAGCACGTTCAACAGCTTGTTCGATCGTATCGGTGGTGAGTACGCCAAAAATCACAGGAACACCAGTTTGTAAACCTATCGTTGCCACGCCCTTGGAAACTTCAGCGGCCACATAATCAAAATGCGGAGTCGAACCCCGAATCACAGCGCCCAGCGTAATGATAGCATCGTAGCGAGATGATTTGGCCATCTTTTGCGCAATCATCGGAATTTCAAACGCTCCTGGTACAAAGGCCACATCCACATCATCAACGGATACGCCATGGCGTTCTAATGCATCCTTGGTACCATCCAGTAAACGCATCGAAATAAATTCATTAAATCGCGCGACAACAATCCCTATCTTTAATCCCGTTCCAATTAAGTTTGCAGAAAATATGTTGGCCATGTTTGATGATCCCCTTATAAATGTAATAAATGTCCCATTTTTGTTTGTTTTGTTTTTAAATAATGCTCGTTGTACAAAGTAGGTTCCATTTCTATAGGTACTCGTTCTACGATTTCGAGACCATGTCCTGCTAAGCCACTGACTTTTCGCGGATTATTTGTTAAAAGTCGCATTTTTTTCACGCCTAGATCTCGTAAAATTTGTGCTCCAATACCATAATCGCGAAGATCGGGTGCAAAGCCAAGGGATACGTTAGCTTCAACGGTATCCAGTCCCTCTTCTTGTAGCGAATACGCTTTGATCTTATTAATGAGTCCAATGCCGCGGCCTTCTTGGCGCATATATAGCAACACACCGTGACCGAAATGCGCAATTTGTCGCATAGCCGCATGCAGTTGCGGACCACAATCACAACGATAAGATCCAAAAACATCCCCTGTCAGGCACTCTGAATGCACACGAACGAGTGCAGGAGAGTCTTCATCGAGATCCCCGCAGACCAGTGCCACGTGTTCTTTATCATCAAGATTATTCGTATAAACGATCATTTGAAAATCGCCGTATTCAGTCGGAAGGTTTGCTTTTGCCGCACGTGTCACAAAGCGCTCAGAGCGTGCTCGATACGCAATCAAATCAGCAATCGTAATCATCGCAAGATGAAACTCTTGCGCAATGATTTGCAAGTCAGGAACTCTTGCCATGGTGCCATCTTGTCTCAAAACCTCACAAATGACACCAACTGGGGAACTTTTTGCGATTCTAGCAAGATCAATCGCTGCTTCAGTATGCCCGCTTCGGCGTAAAACGCCACCTGGCTTTGCGATCAAAGGAAAGATATGGCCCGGACGACGAAAATCTGCTGGCTCGCTATCAGGATCAAGCAATGCAGCAATCGTTTTTGAGCGCTCTACGGCGGAAATGCCCGTCGCTGTGTCGACGTGGTCGATCGATACCGTAAAGGCCGTGCCATGATTATCCGTATTGTGTTCAACCATAGGACGCAAGGAAAGGCGATCTGCATGTTCCTGCATGATGGGTACACATAACAAACCTCTGCCGTACGTGATCATGAAATTGATTGTATCAGGCGTTGCATATTCACCAAGTGCCAGGAAGTCACCTTCATTCTCACGATCTTCATCATCAACCACAATAATGACCTGTCCCTGTTGCAAAGCGCGCACCGCTTCATCGATAGATGAAAACATCATCAAGACTCCTTTTTTCAATAACCTAATTCGCGTAAATGATCAAACGTATTCGAAGAAGGTCCAGACATACGGTCATGGAGCAGACGTTCAACGTATTTGGCGATCATATCTATCTCAAGGTTCACATTGGTTCCCACTGCTGCATGGTGTAAGGTCGTCATCTGCGCAGTATGAGGAATAATCGAAACGCGAAACACGTCCTTCGCTACGTCCATGACGGTCAAACTGATACCATCGATGGCAATGGAACCCTTTTCTATCATGTAGCGTAACAATTGTTCACTGGCTTTGATGGTCAAAATCCTAGCCGTATCCTCCTGCGATACACGAACCAGTGTACCGACTTCGTCTACGTGCCCAGCCACCATATGTCCGCCAAAGCGATCGGTCGCTTTCATGGCACGCTCCAAGTTGACCGCTTGACCTGGGACCACTTGAGAAAATGTCGACCTGCGAACCGTTTCAGGTACGACGTCCATACGACAGCCTGACGAAGACAGTTGCGTCACTGTGAGACAAACTCCATTAACTGCCACACTATCGCCGATGGCAACATCCTCTAAAATCTTCCTTGCCGCTACCTGAAGTTGTAATGCCTGACCGGCTTTGCGAACACCAGTCACCTTTCCTACTTCTTCAACAAGACCTGTAAACACCTTGACCGCCTCACAATGATTCGCCGGGATAAAAAGGTTTGCCTATCGTAAGCCAGTCGCCGCCAATCTCCTTATGTGTTACGTCTTTGAGTAAAATGGCATCCTGCATCGTTTGTGCCGCAACAGGAAACTCGATGGCTGATCTACCTTTTCCAAGTAACTTTGGCGCATGAAACATCCAAACCTCGTGAACAACCCTCTGCTGTAGACAAGAGCCCGCGACAGATGCTCCACCTTCGACAAGCACATGTAAGTGCCCTTGAGATGCCAAATGCCTCATCACAGCAACAAGATCTAACTTGCCATCGACCGCTTGCACACGAACGACTTGCGTTCCTTGATGCACGAGCTTTTGCTCTGCATAAACGGATGCTTCATAGCCGCAAAACAATATGGTTACCGCATCAGGAGAAAGGACGTTCGAATCGGATGGCGTTGAAAGATGTGTATCAAGGATAACCCGCACTGGATTTTTCCCACCAACAGGTAAACGGACAGTCAATTGAGGATTGTCTGCGATTACCGTCTTAACACCAACGACAATAGCATCCGCGTGATCGCGCAGATGGTGGACCAATGCACGCGCGTCATCACCAGTCACATACTTTGAATCGCCATGGTCGGTTGCGATCATGCCATCTAAGGTTGCCGCCAATTTTAGGGTGACAAAAGGAAGACCTGTCCTAGCATAATGCAAAAATGCGGCATTTTGCTGCTCGGCTTCTGGCGCCAGACAGCCTACATCTACTTGCAAGCCAGCTTCTCGCATACGAGCAATTCCCCGTCCGGATACTTCAGAGAATGGATCTTCCACAGCCACCACAACACGCTTGACGCCTGAATGAATCACAGCATCAGCACATGGTGGCGTTTTGCCATAATGTGCACATGGTTCTAAGGTGACGTATAGGGTACTACCTTGCGCCTCTTCACTCGCCATTTCTAAAGCATGCACTTCGGCGTGCGGTTTACCCGCCTGCAAATGAGCACCAAAACCAATAATTTGGTGATCCTTCACAAGCACGGCTCCCACCATCGGATTGGGACTTGTCTGCCCCTTACCCATTTGCGCCAGAGATAACGCCAAACGCATAAAAGTTTCATCACTACTTTGCAAGACAATTCATCCTTTCGACTCTATACACAACACAAAAACGCCTCAGACATCATCAGGGCGTTTAGAATGCGATCAGAAAGTACCAAAGGACAAAGCCATCCCTAGGTTCACATTCGCATTCTCCTTCTTTTATCCGGACTATACCGTCGGTACTGGAATTACACCAGTTCATGCCATTTATGGCTCGTGGACTTCGCAACCTGCGTTACCACCGGTCGGGAATCGGCTATGCCTCACCCTGCCCTGAAGGATCTATATAGATTTTCTTTAAGTATACAGATATCACATGTCTATTGTAAAGTAAGCTAGGCATATAGCATATCGTTGAGATAACTATTTTATGGAAAAATTGCCATTTAAATGTTTTACATGGTCTTTAAGAAGTGCAACAAGATGCAGGCTCTTTGCTCGATTATGGATTTCATACGTACCACACAGTTCCATCCCTTAGAAAAGGCGCCGAACCTTCCAGCGCCTTTACAGCCTACCACACCTCATAACCTGTCTTGGCCATCTTAAGGGGTGGGTGTCCTTTGCCTTAAGATCATCAAGCCGCTACCGCCCCAACTTTTCGACGCTGAAACAATGAAGAAACTACGGGCCAAAAGCTGCCGAATGCACCTACAACGCCCTGAAATACGCCAAAGAATCGAACTAGGCGAGGAATCCAGGCAAGGACAGTCAACATCCAACATTCCTCCTTTTGTACGCTTTTACCACATTATGAGAAGGAATGTACAACGTGTCGGTTAATGCCTATGACATCCAATCTAACCAAGTCATCCAACGTTTCTCGTTGAATAACAAGCCTGGCTTGCCCGTCTTTGACAAAGACAACAGCGGGCCTGGCAATTCTGTTATAATTGCTTGCCATGGAGTAATTATAGGCACCTGTGCATGACACAGCTAAAATATCACCCGGTTGGGACTTAGCAAGGTGAATATCCCATATCAACATATCTCCACTTTCACACGCTTTGCCAGCAACAGATACCAGATCCGTCGCAGGTTCAAGCATTCGATTACCAATACAGGCTTCATAGCGAGCACCATATAAAGCCAAGCGAGGATTGTCCGTCATACCACCATCAATGGACAAGTAGGATCTCACTCCAGGGATATCTTTACGACTGCCAACTCGATATAGGGTCGTCCCAGCCTCACCGACCAAACTTCGCCCGGGCTCCATTATGAGTAAAGGCACAGTCAAACCACGCTCGACAAAAGCTTTCTCCGTTTCTTTCAAAACACCATAGACGGTATTTTCGATGGGTGGCATCATATCCTCACTCGTATAGCGAATACCGATCCCTCCACCCAAATTGAGTACGCGAAGATCAATCGAAAATTCCTGTTGCAGTTGCTGCCACAAGTCAGCCATACGACTTGCAGCCACCGCAAATCCAGTCGATTCAAAGATTTGAGAACCAATATGCGAATGCAATCCGATCAGATGAAGTCGATGTAGCTCAAGAACGCGGGCCACTGCCTGACTTACTTGTCCACTCGCAAGGTCAAAACCAAATTTCGAATCCTGCTGGCCTGTCGTAATGTATTCATGCGTATGCGCATCAACTCCAGGTGAAACCCGTAAAAGGATGTCGGCAAAAGCTTCTTCTTCTTCTAAAATCGTCGATAAGAGTTCCAATTCAAGAAAATTATCGACGACGAAAAAAGCGATACCAGCTTGCACCGCATATCGTAATTCTTCGAGTGTCTTGTTATTACCATGCATGTACACATGTTTGGGATCAAACGATGCTTTTAACGCCGTATGTAGTTCCCCCGCAGAAACCACGTCAAGCCACAGCCCCTGTTCCTTGGCAAGTTGACACATCGCCAAGGAAGAAAATGCTTTGGACGCATAAGCAAGATAGTAGTCCATGCGTGCCTTCTCAAAAGCTTTTTGGTAAGAGCGAATACGCTCTACAATAAGTTCTTCATCATAGACAATAAGTGGCGTGCCAAATTGTTCGGCAAGTGACACCACCGAGCACCCACCAATCAACAACTCTCCTGAAGCATCTATTTTACTTGTTCCATGCAAAAACATCGCGTCGCCCTCGCTTTTCCTTGAATGCTATGGATCATACCATTCCTTGATTCTTCTGACAACGCTATTAACCCCTTGCACGAAATACAAGTGAGGCAAGGAACCCAAATACGATCGCAGCCGATATCCCTGCGCTTGTCACCTCAAAAATACCTGTGATAATGCCAATGATTCCATCCCGCTGGCTCTCAATAAGCGCGCCGTGAACGAGTGAATTCCCAAAGGATGTGATCGGCACCGTGGCTCCTGCACCCGCTATTTTGATAAGAGGATCATACAAGCCCAAACCATCTAAAATGGCACCAGCCACGACAAGTATCGTCATGACATGCGCTGGTGTTAATTTAGTAAGATCCATCAACAATTGCCCAATAAAACAGATAAAACCCCCGACTAAAAACGCCATGATATACATCGTAAATCCATGCATAGAATTCTTCCTTTCACTCACCATCGCGCTCAAAGGCAACGGCGTGCGCAATACAAGGAATGGTGTCTTTTTGTTGACTCGATACAGGAGAGAGCAAAGCGCCTGTCGCAACCACTAAGATACGACGATATCGCTTTTCCATGAGACCCAACAAAAGATACCCAAACGTGACGCACGCTGCACAAGCGGGCCCGCTGCCTCCGCTAAATACTTCGGATTGTGTTTCGTCATACATCAAGATGCCACAGTCCGTAAATCGCTCTCCTAATTCATAACCTTGCTCTTTCAGTAAGTGACGCGCCATAGGATGACCCACACGAGCCAAATCACCTGTCGCGATCAGATCATAGTCTTGCGGTTTGCGCCCTGTGTCCAGGAAATGCCGCACCAAGGTATCTGCAGCAGCCGGTGCCATAGCCGCCCCCATTTCCCACGGATTATCAATACCAAGATCGATTACTTTGCCAAGCGTCGCATAGGTGATCACAGGGCCTGTACTTCCCTTACCAATCACTACAGCGCCAGCACCTGTTACGGTACAATGGGCCGTAGGTGGCTTTTGCGCACCATATTCTGTTGGATAACGAAACGCTCGCTCGGCTGAACTGTTGTGACTGCTGACCGCAGCAAGCACGTTTGACGCGTAGCCCGTATCGACGAGTTGAGCCCCTATCGCGACTGCTTGCATGCTTGTCGCACATGCGCTAAAGACGTTAAGCAATGGCCGTCCTTGCGTTCTTGCGGCAAAATGTGAGGTGATATTCTGGGCAAGAAGGTCGCCTGAGATCACCATTGATATCTCTTCGATCGTCAACCCAGCTTTTTGTACCGCTGTTTTCTGAGCTTCCTCCATTAACTTCCTCTCTGCTTTTTCAAATGAATTTTGGCCCACATACGGATCAGTTACAACAAGATCAAAACGATCTCCTAAGGGACCCTGACCTTCCTTCTCGCCAACAATGGTCCCTGTTCCTAAAACACGAGGGCGTGATGGAAATTGCCATGTCTGCTGCCCACAAAGCACGATATGTTCACCTCGTTTTCTTAGGTCACATGAAACATATAACGAATTAACCCAACGACAAACGCTGACACGACGCCAAACACAACAACTGGACCTGCCACCTTAAACATATTGCTGCCAACGCCGACAACGTACCCCTCACTTTTATGTTCTAGCGCAGCAGATGCAACGGCGTTTGCAAATCCCGTTACTGGCACAGCACTTCCTGCTCCAGCCCACTGCGCAAAGACATCATAAACACCGAATCCCGTTAAAAGTACGGATAAGATGATCAAAACTGCCACCGTAGGGTTACCGGCTGTTTTTTCCGAAAAGTGAAAAACATGGACAAAAACATCTTGCACACCTTGCCCAATCACACAAACCGCCCCGCCGACAATAAAGGCGCGTAGGCCATTCTTGCCCCAAGGTCTTGGTGGTTGTGCGGATTTGGCGTACGCTTTGTAATGGCGTTGATCAACACCTAATTTGGCGCTCAACAAAAAACACCCCCTGCTACGCATTTACTGTCACGTAGCATAGGGTGACCCATTACTGCCTAATTTACTTAATAAAGATTTTCTCGAATTGTTTGTAATATTCTCTTTTCGAGTCGAGAGACCTGAACCTGCGAGATATTGAGAACTTCGGCCACTTCCGATTGCGTCTGATCTTTAAAGAAACGCAAGTACACAATCAAGCGTTCCCGCTCGGGTAGCCGCGATAAAGCATCATGTAAAGCAAGTTTGTCGAACCATTTGTCTTGTTCGGCATCAGCAATTTGATCCATCAGATAAATTGGATCACCGTCATTTTCAAAAACAGTCTCATGGATGGAAGCCGGCATACGCATGGCTTCCTGCGCAAGCACCACTTCTGCAGGCTCAATACCTAATGATTCGGCCACTTCATTAATTTGAGGTTGTCTACCGAGTTCTTTCGCCAATTCGTCACGTTTTTTACGAATATGACGAGCGAGTTCCTTGATAGAACGACTTACTTTCACTGTGCTATCGTCACGCAAAAAACGCTGAATTTCTCCAATAATCATCGGTACCGCATACGTAGAGAACTTAACATCATACGATAAATCAAATTTATCAATAGCTTTCATCAACCCGATGCACCCGATTTGAAAAAGATCATCAGGTTCATATCCTCGGCCGAGAAAACGCTGTACTACGGCCCAGACAAGACGCTGATTGCAGACAACGAGTTCATCTCGACTACATTCATCACCTGCTTGGCTATTCGCGATGAGTTCCCTGACACGTTCGTCGGACAACTTAGGATATTCTCGAGCTCGATACGCCATGATCTACACCTCGTGCACGGCCGCATTATGCGGAGTCCGGATTTGTTTAACCAGACGAACCCGCGTCCCTTCGCCTACCTTGGATGTCACTTCAAACTGCTCTACAAATGATTCCATAATCGTAAATCCCATGCCAGAACGATCCAGATCCGGACGCGAAGTATACAAAGGCTGACGTACAAGATCGAGGTCCTCTATGCCAACACCATGATCTTCTACAATAACTTCCATTTTATCACCCATTATTTTACAATGCAAAAAAACATAACCATCACAATCGGGATAACCATGAATAATAGCGTTCGTAACAGCCTCGGAGATAACAGTTTTAATTTCTGTGATCTCTTCCAACGTGGGATTCATTTGCGCTATAAACGCAGCAACGGCTACGCGCGCAAAAGATTCATTTTCAGAGAGGGCACTAAAGGTGATGGACATTTCATTCGACGGTTTATTCACTGTGTAACCTCCTTCATAGATCGTAGTGCTTCACTTTGTGAACTGTACAATCGCATAATTTTATGTAATCCTGACATTTCAAACAATCGCGACACAGATGGAGGGACGTTGGCAATGGCCATCTGACCTCTTTTGCCTTGAACCTTCTTATAGCGTCCTAAAATAACACCAAGCCCAGAGCTGTCCATAAAACTCAATTCCTCCAAATCAAGCAATAAAAGTGGTACAGGCATCGAATCCAGTTCCTTATCGATAACCTCTCGTACATGAGTAGCTTCATGATGGTCCAATTCTCCTTGTAACATAGCGACGAGTAACGATCCGGCATTTTGCTTGTACAACGTGATTTGAAACAATGGATGCCACCTCTTTTCTATGTCTCACATTCGTGTTCTAAAGGAAATCTTCCTGCCTATAGACAAAACTAGTGGATGTTCATGGAAATTCGACAAGGTGTGACATCGATTTTTATTTGGTATCCACTCCACCCACACAGGTACGCAGTGAGCTTCGCAAGGCGTGCCTCCATGGATTGACCAAGGCTACGTTTCGCGGGCGCAAAATAAATGCCATGAGCGCAAATATGCACTCATGGCAAGTTCTCATCAGCAACTTACTGCTTCATACCTCAGCGTATAGCACCTAGCAACAGCATTCGTTTCATCGTCCGACCAATCATCTCAAACAACGTGACCCTGGCTACATCGATCGTCGCCACGACGGGAATGGTGTCAATCACTTGTTTCTCATGCAAGAGACGAATGTGACCGATCACTTGCCCTTTTTTGATCGGTGCCGCAATGGGTGTTAGCTCAGTGACTAAGGAGCCAATTTCTTTATGATCTACCTTGCTAATCAATACACCAACAGAGCGTTTCGGCGCCACCCCCACCGCCTGAAATTCTCCACGCGATACAGGTACCATGGCGATAGTTTGCCCCTCTCGATAGACTTGGCGCACATCGTAGTGGCTAAAGGCGAAATTCATCATGGAAGTAACCTCAGCATTTCGTATCTTGGAACTTGGTTCGCCGAGTACAACCACAATGGCACGGAAATGGTTGCGTTTTGCTGAAGCTGCAAGACAGTATTTTGCATCTAGCGTAAACCCGGTTTTTAGACCATCCATCCCTGAATAAAAGCGCACCAACTTATTGGTGTTGACTAACCAAAATGGATGCGTTGAAGTTTTGCGCAAGTAATCACTATACGTACCTGTAAACGACGTGATGGAACCATGCTTTAACAGTTCCCTTGACAGTTGAGCTATGTCATAAGCCGAAGAATAATGATCTTTGGCTGGTAATCCATTGGTATTAACAAAATGCGTGTCTTGCAAATTCATCCTTTTGGCTTTCGCATTCATCATATCGACAAACGCTTGCTCTGAACCACCGATATGCTCTGCAACAGCCACAGCCGCATCATTTGCAGAGGCAAGAGCAATGCCTTTAAGCATATCTCGCAACGTCATTTGTTCACCAGGTTGCAAAAAGATTTGCGAACCACCCATGCTCGCTGCATGTTCCGAAGCTCGAATCGGATCTGTCAACTTGACTTGACCGCGGTCGAGCGCTTCCATGATAAGCAACATCGTGGCTACCTTTGTGACACTTGCAATGGGCAGTTTTGCATGCTCATTTTTTGCATACAAAACAGTACCTGTCGTTGCGTCAAGCAAAACCGCTGACTTAGCATTCGGAGCGAGGTTCATCGTGATTTCTTGTGCAGCGATGGCCGGGCTACAGATACCTGAGAAGATCATCCCTAGTGAAACTATAGTGGCTAATAAAAATTGGATACGTTTTGTGAGCTGTGCCAAGGGCTCTCCCCCTCATCATGATCAGTTCCGAGACACCATGATGGGTAGTTTGCCCTCACCCTGTGAAGCTATGTATGCACTGACAGGTTTTCTCAGGCGCGGGGATGACTTTTATCGTAGACGTCTTTCAATCGCGTAGTGGTTACATGGGTATAAATTTGTGTAGTGGAAATATCAGCATGTCCTAGCATTTCCTGCACTGCTCGTAAGTCAGCACCGTTTTCTAATAAATGTGTAGCAAACGAATGACGCAAGGTATGCGGAGTGATGTCTTGTGTGATGCCGGCCATCTTGGCATATTTCTTAATAATCTTCCAGAAGCCTTGACGCGTTAAACGGTCACCTAAATGGTTAACAAATAGGGATAGTTCTTCCTTATCTCGCAGTAAAGAATGACGGGCTCGGAGCGTGTACTCTATGACAGCATGGCGAGCAAGACGACCTAAAGGAATAATTCTTTCCTTCGAGCCTTTACCGATGCACCGTAAAAAAGAGGCGGATAGATTAACATCCGATACATTAAGAGAAGTGAGTTCGGATACGCGAATTCCTGTCGCATACAGTACTTCAAACATCGCTTTATCACGTAGCCCTATGGCTGTTGCAGGATCAGGCGTTGCGAGTAATGCGCTCACCTCATCCATAGTTAAAACGTGAGGCAATTTGCGCGCTAGCTTAGGTGAACGCACATAAACTGCTGGATCATGATCTACGATGCGCTCTTGTAACAAAAAGGTATAGAAAGCACGAATACTCGCTACACATCGTGACAATGTTGCGGTTGCCTTACCCTCATTATGCTGTTCCAACAAAAATGCCTGGATATGCATACGATTCGTTTGCTGCAAAGACGTAATCCCACTTTTGTCGATAAAAACAAGAAATGAAAGTAGATCTCTACGATATGATGCAACCGTATTTTCAGCTAATCCTCGTTCTACAGCTTCGTAATGGAGAAAAGCATCAAGTAAGTCATCCAATGGGTTCTCCCCTTTACAATGTCACTCTGTTTATGGTCCTGCAATAAACCACAAAATCCATTCGCGTATAGAAGGTGTTGCGAATTCAACATCTTGAAGTAGCCAATGTGTTAGTTGATGATCCATCAGCATGAAGGCATACGCAACGAAAGCAAACACCAAGACAGGAAAAGCGTACCTTTGCATATAGTCGTCCACCTTTCGGTTAGGACGACTATATGCAACACATAGATACCTTATGACACTAAAATGGCATCCTGTAAAGGTGTGTAATCGAACCCCAGGCCCCGCGCAACAGCCTCGTACGTAACCTTGCCAGCCAAAACATTGACGCCTTTAGCTAAGGCTGTATTCTCTTGAATTGCCAAACGATAACCTTTATTGGCCAATTGCAGCGCATAAACCAGCGTTGCGTTAGTCAGGGCTAACGTCGAAGTTCTAGGTACAGCACCCGGCATATTGGCTACAGCATAATGAATAACGCCATACTGTTCATACGTCGGATTACTGTGCGTGGTGACGCGATCAATCGTCTCAATGGACCCACCTTGATCGATGGCCACATCGACGATCACGGAACCTTTAGCCATTTTTTCGACCATGTGCCTTGTTACAAGCTTAGGCGCTCGCGAACCTGGGATAAGCACTGCACCAATTAATAAATCAGCCTGTTGTACAGCTTGTTCGAGGTGGTACACATGTGACATAAGCGTTTTTACCCGCCCCTGAAAAAGGTCATCCAGTTGCCGTAAACGATCAGGATTTACATCCAGAACCGTAACATCCGCACCCGTGCCAACGGCCATTTTCGCCGCATTTGTGCCAACAATACCTCCACCTACAATGACAACACGTCCCGGCAGAACACCAGGTACCCCACCAAGCAAGATCCCTTTTCCATGGTTTGGCTTTTCAAGAAACTGTGCACCAATTTGCACAGCCATACGCCCCGCTACTTCGCTCATAGGGGTTAACAAAGGCAAAGAACGATCTGCCAATTGGATTGTCTCATAAGCGATTGCAACAACATGTTTTTTCATAAGCTCCGCGGTTAGCTCAGGTTCTGGAGCGAGGTGCAAATAGGTAAACAAAATAAGGTTATCACGAAAATAAGGATATTCGCTTGGCAAAGGTTCCTTCACCTTCATGATCATGTCGACCTTGCTCCACACGGCACTAGCCTGTCCCATCAAGAGAGCCCCGGCCTGATGATATTCATCATCCGAAAAACCACTGCCACTGCCGCATCCTGCCTCAACGATTACCTGATGTCCGGCAGACAGAAAGGCACGAACACCAGCAGGTGTCACAGCTACGCGATTTTCGTTATCTTTGATTTCCTTTGGCACACCAATGATCATAAAAAAACCTCCTACTCTTTCCATGCACTATTTTTCATGATGTGTAAAACGGTTTCCATAGAATCCGGTTGATTAGGATCGTCTAAAGCGAGCTTGTTGACCGTCTTACAACCACATACCTTGCAACGATGAACGACCATGTGCCCTTTTTTACTATGTGTTTTAATGGAAATAGGTTCCATGATGCCCCCACAACCAGCCGCACGATCACCTGGAAAGTGATCCAGATGTACACTATGAAGACAGTTTGGGCAATGGTTACGACACCCTGTTTGCAAAGGCTGCACATGTGTATGACAAACTTCACAGACAAAAGATTCATTGATGACAGTGAACCGACGTGTGACCACAATAACCTCCTTTATGGATCATAACAAAGAAAAAACGGTTAGGGCTCGTTCCATAACTTGTACCTGTAACCATCCTGAAAGAAAAACAAGACCAATACTCATGCCATGCAATGCACAATAAGCCAGATAACGGCGCATCGCAGGTGCACGATCATATAATGGTTGGCGCATGTAGTGTGTTGCCACCGATGCAGATAGAACCACAGCACCACCAGACAGTATATTCCAAGGTAAGAGCCCTAGCAAATCAAAACCAGCACCTTGTAAACCAAATGCATAGATCATACCTGTCATGGCCAAACCTAACGAAAAAGCACGCAAAAAGAGAATGAGAACAATCAACGGTGTCGCTATCGGTATATGGCCCAATACCCAAAACAAAACGACAAATAACATTCCATAGAAAGCATCCCAAAAAGCTGCTCTTCCTATGCTGTGCGCTACAGCATTGCTGTGCAAAGCATGAATCAAAGCAACAATATTCGTTGCAACGTCAGTTCGCATCCACGCAGGCAAGGCAAAATACCCAATTATACCAACCAACATGCCACATGCGAAAAGCAAACTATAAAAAATAAGGGTGGTGTACACCGATGGTACAACCGTTTTAAAAGATGTGCTCAACGTTCTCAACCCCTTAGCACATCCTATGTCCAAATATCGCGTTAGAGGACAGAAGCATAAAATCATTGATCGACAAAAGATCCCATGATTCAACAAAGGATTCGACAGGCAAAATACAGAACATCCCCTGCATAACATATTGCAGGGGGTTCCCACCGTGTCCAATCATAGTGAAGAATCATACAGTATCTCTCAAGTTGCCGAAAAACTAGGCGTTTCACAAAATACTGTTCGCAATTGGGAAAAGGAATTGGGTGATTTTATGATGGTTCAACGCGATAAAACAGGGGCCCGAACGTATACAAGTCTTGATATGAGCAAGCTTGAAAAAGTGAATGAATTACGCGAACAAGGACTTGCATTGCCTACGATCAATAAAGTATTTAACACGTTTTACAAAAAAGAAGAACAAGATCAACCTCAAACCGAACAACAAGATCAGCAAAATGACCTGCAAAATCAAATTAAAGCCTTAACTGAGCAACAAGTCGAAGAACTTAAGGGTTACCTAGAAACAAGCATGCAATCGATCATTCGTGTACAAAACGCCATTTTATCGGAGTTGCAGCAATATCCACGCAAATCTGTGAGAAAGCCTATTTTTTCTCGGTTGGCTGGCCGTCTGTAATTTTTCCATAACGTCCACCTGCACCTGGCGTCACCATGAGTTGTCCAGTTCTCGCTTGATCAATCATCTGAGCCAGAGTATCACCAACAACGTTTCGAAGATCGCTCAGTGAGGTATGATGCAAAATGTTCATCTCTGTCCCAAACGCACGAAACAGTTGTTCACGTTTCTTTTGTCCTAGACCGGGAATAAACTCAAGAGGAACTTGGTGGATGTAAGGTGGTCGATGTAGCGGTGATTTGGATTCTTGCAAATCGGCCACCTCAAGCAATCTTTCCCAGACACCCCTTACTCGCGCCATGGACCCACAAGTGGGACAAGGTTGCGATGGTTCCTCTAAGCGGTTGCCGCACTTCCTGCAAGCGGTACGATGATACTTTCCTAAAGCAGGCATCAGCCCAATATTCATCACAATTCGCTGATCTTGACGCCTTAGCAAAGCTTGTTTATAGGCGTCAAATGTCGGCTCCGTAAGCGATACAACATGATACTCGCGTGCTAATTTGGGCAAAGAATGCGCATCACTGTTCGTCACAAAAGTAAAGTCGGCTAATTCACTTAGGCGATCCGCCATATCTGTGTCTGCTGACAACCCTAGCTCAACACCTGTTACTAGGTTTGTGCTAACCATGTCACTCATCACATTGACGCAGTTTCCGTACAGCCCTTTGTGTGGAGTAAAAGCATGATTGATAATGAAAATCCCCGCCAGATCCTGACACAGCGTTGCCAGTTGTTCGGCTGTACCTGTCGTAATTCGTTGTGAAGATAAGGTAGGGTTTGTCTGACGAAATGCTAACCAAGTAGATAACTCTTGCAATGCGCTTAACGTCGGGACGAAAACACCAAAATGAGCCGCACCACCGTGCGGACCAGCAACTTCTACCTCAGCTCCTAATAAAAGCGTCACTTTTCCTTTATAACGAAGTCCTCCTCCAATGAGAGCCTCAAGGTCACCTTGCGTCAGCAGTTCACGAATATCACTTTGCACAGGCGGAGATACAGCATCGATGATACCGATGATGTCAAGGCCCTTTCTAACCATAGCCTCTTGCAATATCCCTTCAACAGTCAGGTTATTGGCGGCAGAAATCTTTACCGCTTGTCCAGAGCTTGTACGTCCAATATGAACATGACCATCAACGTAATAGGTTGGCATCATTTGGCCAACCAACGATACAACCCAACCAGTGTTTTAGCATCCACGATCTTCCCCTGCGTAATCCACGAAGAAACCTCTGCCCTTGATGCGACAAGACAATCCACAAATTCATCATCGTCCGTATGTTGCGCGCCATCCACTAAATGGTGTGCCTCATACAAGTGCATCATTTCATCCGAAAATCCTGGCGTTGAATAAAATGTCAACGCATGATGAACCTCACGAGCGTTATACCCTGTCTCTTCGGCGAGCTCTCGTAAAGCTGCCTGTTGCGGATCTTCGCCTGCTTCTAGCTTGCCAGCTGGCAACTCTAGCGTAAATTGACCAATGGCATAACGATATTGGCGTACTAAAACCACCTTATCTTGGTCTGTCGTAGCTAGAATGGCGACCGCCCCTGGATGCTGGACAATTTCCCTTGTTGTTTCTTGCCCATTTTGTAATCGCACACGATCTAATCGTAGCGAAATCATTTTCCCTTCAAAAATGATTTGTTTTTGCAAGGCAACTTCTGGCATCAAATCACTCATCATCGATCACGCCTTTGCATAAAAATTACAGGAAAGGATGTGTACCCTATGAAAATATTTTATCACAAAGATAAGCTGGCCCTATCTGGACCAGCAAAGGAAGTTCTGCATCGTTTGGAAATCCTTGCAAACTTATACCCTCAAGAAAAGGTCCGCACCTTGCTACAAAAGCAAGTACTCTCGTCACACCCGATCGTGTCCATCGTCTTTCGCGATGTCCTTTAAATGACTAGCTTCTAACCTTCTTTTATGCGCAAGCAAAGGGTATGGCAGAGCAATGATCAAAGCCACAAAAAGAGCTGCTGCACCACCCATTCTTTGATCAGAACTCCCTAAAGACGTGATCGTCAGTGCGGCAATCACTACAACTGTCGCATAGATCGGGATATTCCCAGCTCTTACCCAGATCACATGATAAAGATGCTCTTCCTTATGACGTCTTTTGTAAGCGAGCCATGACAACAAAATGACTACCCAATTAAAAAAAGTAATGTACGAGGTGGCACTGACCAAATAACTGTACACTTGCGATGGCAGAACATAGGAAACCATAATCGCTACAACTGCACCTAAGGTGCTTAGAAGCAATGCACTAAGAGATGTTTTAGCATGCTCCTTTCGACGCAAAAAACGTGGAGCTTCACCAACATGAGCCATATTTTGCATGATAAGTACTGCCGAAAACAGAGCACCTGCCATAACCGTAAATGCCGCAACCAAGATAACTGCATTAAATAAGCTGGCCAATAAAGGTAAATGAACCATAGTAAAGGCAAGCACAAATGGACTCGAGGATACACTGATCTTCCACCACGGAACGACGGTCAATAAAGCGAATAACGAGAGAAAGTAAATGGCAAACAGGCCGACAATCACCAGCGTCGCACCACGACTGGCATCTCTAGGCCTACGAAGTTCTGACGTAGCCGTTGCCATCACACCGATCCCCGAAAAGGCAAAGATCACGATGAGCATCGATTGCAGCACACCTTGCAGCCCGTGAGGAAAAAAACCACCATGTGAGAATAAGTATTCAGGATGGACGCTTGCTCCCGTGATGACCTGCACGCCTACAAGCAAGATGACTAAGCAAAACATAACTAAGGCCACGATTTTCAGCCCAGATAACATCCCCTCAAGCTTGCTAAAGGCAGCTATCCCAAATGCGTTCAGCACAAAAATCAAACCTGTAAATAGCAAAGCTAAAGCCCACATAGGCATTTGAGGAATCCATAACCGTGCGAAGACAGCCATGGCAATGGCTTCGCTACCAATCGTCAATACACTAGCAAGCCAGTATAACCATCCTTGAAAATAACCAATAAACGGACCGAACATTTCCTCAGCATAAGCACGAAATGATCCTTTGACCGGATGGTTGACCGACATACTTGTCACCGCGCCAAGCACTTGCGACATGATGAGTGCTCCAAGTATAAGACCGAGCAAGATGCCGGGACCTGCTTGAACCACCGCCAAGCCGATGCCTAAAAAGTAGCCAGCGCCGATAATGCCACCTATCCCAATCAGAACCAAGCCACCCAAAGAAAGACCATCAACCGTTTCATGATGGTCTTTGCGGTTTACATCTATCTGTCCAACTGCTATGCCTCGTGTCTTTTGTTTGACCGAATTCATTATGTCATCACCACCGAGACATAGCGTTCCACAACAGGAAACGCTCTATGCGGCAAGACGTTACGCCAGTTGCCCTAAAGCGCCAGGCGTTGGGAACGTCCCTTCAAGCTTTTGACACTCGCGAACAATCTCCAGCATCAATTCAGCGCTCTTCATCAAATCATGCAAAGAGATCCACTCCTCAAGGGTATGATTTTGCTGGTACCCCAGGGCGAGGTTTGCCACAGGTATGCCTTTTCCTGCGATGATATTGGCGTCACTTCCACCACCTGTCGCCCCAAAAATCGGCGAAAGATCAATATGATTCATCGCTTCTACCACGACAGTGCGTCAAAAAGAGTCTTCAGGCAACGTGAAAGCAGGGTAACTATCGATCCAGTGCAGATCAACAGTACCTCCCATGTCATGCGCGGTCTGCTCGAGCGAAGATGACATCGCCAATCGTTCTCGTTGCAGTCCCTCATCATGTAAACTGCGCACCTCCGCGTTAACCTCCACGCGATCGCAAACGATATTGGTCGCAAAGCCACCAGCTATTCGCCCAACATTTGCGGTAGTATACTCATCAACACGGCCCAAATGCATACGAGAAATCGCTTGTGCAGCAATGGAAATTGCATTAATTCCTTTTTCGGGGGCAATCCCTGCGTGCGCGGCTCTTCCGTTAACAACTGCCTGCAATTTGGCTTGGGCTGGGCCTTCCGTCACGATGAAACCAAGAGGTCCTGCTGAATCGAAAACAAAACCATATGAGCTTGCTAAAGATTCGCGCCGTAACGCCTTAGCTCCTAAAAGTCCGGCTTCTTCACAAACAGTAAATACGATTTCAAGCGGTGGATGAGGTTCTTTTGTCGTCCGTAAAATGCGTAACATGTGTAAAAGTCCTGCTACAGCTGCCTTGTCATCAGCTCCAAGAATGGTTTTTCCGTCACTGGTGATACGATCATTGAGTCGAGTAGGTTGAATGCCATAACCGGGTGATACCGTATCCATATGCGCCATCAATAAAATGGTTGGCTGTCCTTCGGTGGTTCCTGGTACACGTACAATGAGATTGCCCGAATTGCCTTGGACATCATCTGCTGCACCATCTTCTTCAACTGTAAAGCCGAGTTCCTCCACAACACCGCGAATGTAAGCCGCGACATGTGCTTCATCTCGAGAAGGGCTTCCGATGGATACAAGCGTCATGAAATCCGCAACCAATCGTTCCTGGTCGATACCCATTGTAAAATGCATATGTGAATCTCCTTTAGCCCAATCATGAATATTGCTCTATCCTTATTGTATTCCATAAAATCTAGCATGAGTATAGCACACAGAACTTGGACAAATGCTGAAGCTAACAGGTTATAATGAATGGATAAACCACAAGCGGAGGGTATACTTACATGTCAGACATGAGACACCGAGACGGCAAACTGAAAATTATGCATACCATTATCGGCGATTTTGCAAAAGTCCTACGGCAAATTGCAAATCTTGAGATCGTAGAATCGATTCTCACAGGGACTATTGCCCCTTCGAAAAGTTATAAAGATACATTAACCTTTCAATACTATACGGATAACGGACTCAAATTATTGGCTAAGACCACAACCGCAGTCCAAGAGATTTTCATCGTCACAGCACAGCCAGAGTTATTGCTCGACGAACTACAGAAAACAGGATTTATCGAACAAGAACGTGAAGATGTTAAACATAATGGACCTAAAAAAAATCACCGCCGCAAATCTTGGGATGACAAATCCGAGATGAATTCCGAATCAATCATGAAAAATTCCACAAAAAACCCAAGCTTGGGTAAAGAGAATGATCCTGTCACTTTAGGCCAGCGATTGTCACCTGATGCACTGTCTGCACTCCTTAAAGTAAAGGAAGACGCAGTTCCAAAACAGCGAATGGCTGAAAAGCCAACACCATCCAAAAAACAGACTACGAACAAAGCTCGAAAAAACGAAGTGCAGGACCAATATGAAGATTTTGCTACTCTTTTTGCACCGAAAGATGAAGAATTAACTTTTGAAGAACTTTTAAATCAATCAAAATTAGATCCAAAATTCTTTAAATGAT
>DAHWJX010000087.1:0-8661 GCA_027343965.1 Caryophanales bacterium
ATACGAGATTCAACACGGACGAATACTGCGCTTTTTTGACAGCACACAAGCCGCAGGCATCAATCCTCTTCTTTTACAACGACTGGAAGGACGCAGTAAAGATCGCTTAACAGACATCGTGGAAACCATTCAAGCAGAACAAAATCACATTATTCGCGCGGATGCAACCAAACCATTAGTAGTGCAGGGAGCCGCCGGAAGTGGTAAAACAACGATTGCCCTACACCGTCTATCATTTCTCGCCTATCGTCAAAAAGATCGTACAGTTTTTGATAATTTTCTTGTGATTGCTCCTAACACGGTGTTTTTAGACTACATTTCTAACGTCCTGCCTGATCTTGGCGTTGACGGGGTTGTGCAAACCACATGGGAAAAATGGGCGGTCAATCTCTTACCAGCGAAAATCCGCCTTGAAAACCCATTTTCCAAAACAGCTATACTGTTTGAACGCAAAGATAAACTAAGCACAGACATAAACACATCGACAATGATTCTCGCCTCACGACTTCGTGGTGAAATGGCAACAAAAACAGTATTGAAGAAAGTTCTTGCACAATTTTTAAACCATTGTCTACCTGACGAAGATTTGGTCTTAAGTGATCAATATAAAATGAGCCAAGAAGCGATTCACAAACGATTTTTCGAGGATTTGGCACATTATCCCTATGTAACAAGGCGTGAACGATTGCTCTATTTTTTAAAAGCATGGCGTGATGACTGTATAGCACAAGCCACGAGCACTCTTGAACAAGGCCTACGCAAAGGACGTTATTTGGCGATACAAGAACGTGTTTTAGCCATGAAGAAAAAATACGAACAGCGTTTTCAACGCTATCAGGCAAAAATTCGAAAATTTGATCTGTTTACTTTCTATCGCTTAGTGATGAGCCGAGAAAAAAACATTCGTTTTATCGCTCTCCATGCAGGCTATACGATTGCTGACAACACCATAGAAGAACTCGTTCAGTATTTTTCTCACACAAAGGACACCTACGAAGTTGATGATTTAGCAGCACTGATTTATCTTACCGTAACCATGCATGGGCTACCCGCAAAATGCAAATACTCACACATCGTCGTAGATGAAGCACAAGACTTAATGCCATTTCAACTTGATTGTCTACGAATGGCAACCAATCATGATACACTGAGTATCTTCGGTGATGTAGCTCAAAGTATTTATGAACATAAAGGCATTTACGATTGGGAGACGATTCAAAACCAAGTTTTTAACCACCAAGCAACGATGGCTACTTTGCAACAAAGTTACCGCTCCACTGTGGAAATCATGACGTTTGCGCTAACTGTTTTACGTCACTCTACGCTTTATAAAAAAATTACCGTAACACCAGTTTTGCGTCACGGTGCAATACCTAACATTATCCAATCTAAGAACCGCGAAGAAGCATTACAACACGTAGTGGCTACCGTCAGAAAATTATGGCACAGTGGATATGACAACATCGCTATCATTGATAAAACAGCTGCTTTATGCCGCACATTGCACCAACAACTTAAGAAACATCATCTTGATGCAACCTTAATGACAGCCAAAGATGACAAGTATCAAACGAGCCTTCACATTGTCCCGATCTATCTCAGCAAAGGCATGGAATTTGATGCCGTCATCCTGTTCAATCCGGATATACAAAACTATGATCCGAAACAAGAGACAGACATTAAACTCCTGTATGTCGCTATCACACGAGCCATACATCGGCTCACCGTTATTCACTACAACAATCTGAGCCCACTCTTTACGCCATGTAACGATACTGCGCTTCTACCAGTTCTCGATAGTACCCGGGTTTTTCCATCAAACTTGCATGATCTCCACGTTCCATAATTCGGCCATCCTTAAAGACCAAGATTTGATCGGCATCGCGAATCGTAGAAAGACGATGAGCCACGACAAAGGAAGTCCGACCTTGCAAAAGGTTTTTTAAGCCCAGTTGGATAATATGCTCGGTATGCGTATCGATACTTGCCGTAGCTTCATCGAGAATCAAAATCTTTGGATCTGCTAAAATCGCACGAGCAAATGACAACAATTGTCGCTGACCCATCGATAAGCGGCTGCCTCGCTCACGAACTTGCGTCTGATAACCATCTTCCAAGTGCATGATGAAATCATTTGCGTACACCGCTTTGGCCGCCTGGATGACTTCTTCATCTGATGCATCGGGACGTCCGAAGCGGATATTTTCCATGATCGTTCCTGAAAAAATAAACGTATCTTGCAACACAATACCAATCTGTTCACGCAACGTTTGTAATTGCACCAAGCTAATGTCTTGGGAATCAATGAGGATGCGGCCGGCAGTCGGCTCATAAAATCGCGCTAGTAAATTGATGACCGTGCTTTTTCCAGCTCCCGTATGGCCCACTAAAGCAACGGATTCCCCTGGTTGTACCATCATTGATACACCAGACAGCGCCTTATGGTCTTTATCATAAGCAAACTCTACTTGATTGAATTCAACTTTACCCACGATAGGTGATAAAGCTGATGCATTTTCTCCATCTATTACACCAGGTTTCGTATCAAGATACTCAAAAATCCGCTCTGATGACGCCATGGCTACGAGCACTTGATTATATAACTGACCTAATTGTGAAATAGGCGTCCAGAAGTTACCTAGGTAATTGGCGAAGGCTACCAATAAACCAACAGTGACTTGCCCGAGCATGAGAAGATGCACACCATACCAAAACAACAGAACAGTACCGAGGCTTCCTGTCACGTCGACCACCGGGCCAAAAATCGCTGAAAGTCCAGTAGCACGGCGGAATTGGCCAAGATAATCCGCATTCATTTCCTCAAAGAAAACCTGATTTTCATCTTGTCGAACGTAAGCCTCTGTGACACGCACTCCTTGAATGCTCTCATTTAAGTGGGAATTAATTCGCGATAATCTACGTCTTACCTGCTGCCAACTGCGACGAATTGAGACACGCAGCCTTGTCGATAAAAAGAACATAAAAGGAATAACGACCATCGATAATAACGCCAAACGGACGTTTAGAACTAACATAATGATAATGATTCCTAGGAGGGTCAGCAAATTCGTAATACTGCTGACAACGCCATTGGTGAATAAATCCTGCAAGGAATTTACATCGTTCATAATTCGCACTAGTACAGAGCCAGCCGGCCTTTGATCAAAGAAGTCAAAGGATAATGCTTGAACATGCGAAAAAAGTTGGTTACGCAAACGGCGGATAACACTTTGTCCCAAGTAGTTCGTAAAGCGAATGCTCAATCTTGTCATCCAGAATTTGCCGATATATAGGGCGATGAGAATGACCGCAAGTTCTATCAAGAAAGATAAACTGTGATGACCAATAGCCTTGTCGATAGTAACACCAATCATGTAAGGCACAATAAGTGCTAGTAAACTACCCAAGATATTAAAGGTAAAAGCACCAGTCGTAAGCTTCGGAAACTCATAGACATACTGAAATAACCGACGAAATTGTGCCCATTGAAATGGTTTTTCAAGATCTTCATCATCTTTATAAATAAATGGCACGCGTAACTCTTTGGCTTCTTCCTTTGCCGACAATGAATTTCTCTCCTTTATGATCCTTGTGCCATAGAATGTAGATCAGAAAAGTCTTCCTGATCCCTAAATTGCATGTCATAAATAACGCGATACAATCCGGGTTCACGCAACAACTCCTCATGCCTACCGCGCTGTACAATGCGACCATCATCCAAAACTAAAATAAGGTCAGCTCTCTTCAATGAGGAAATTCGATGGGCAATAACAAAAGTCGTGCGTCCTTTCATGACATGATCTAACGCTTGGTGAATCATGTATTCTGTCTCCATGTCGACAGCGCTTGTCGCATCATCGAGCACCAAGATTTTTGGATTTACTAAAATGGCACGCGCAAGTGCAAGCCGCTGTTTCTGACCACCCGATAAACCAATTCCGCGTTCCCCTACAAGCGTCCGATATCCATTAGGAAGTTGCGAAATAAACTCATCAGCATTGGCTAACAAAGCTGCCTTTTGTACATCCTCGAATGTTGCCTCCGGGTTGCCATAGGCAATATTGGCGAAAATCGTGGTGGAAAACAAAAATGACTCTTGAAAAACGACACCAATTTCTTTGCGTAAGCTTTGTAGATCCCAATTTCGCACATCAACTCCGCCCACGAGAACCTGTCCATCAGCCGCATCATAAAAACGTGGAATCAAATTGACCAGGCTCGATTTTCCGGAACCTGTAACTCCGAGCAAAGCCACTGTTTGCCCTGCGTAAACACTGAAATGAATATCATGCAATATTTCAGAAGTACCATGCGACAAGCCGACGTGAACGAATTCAACACTACCATTGCTCTTGCCAGTGTAAGCATTTGAAATTGATGTCACAGAATTGTCTGCATCAAGGATGTCTAGTAACCTCTCTCCAGCCGCCACTGACTGTGTCCAATTGTTCAATAGGTAACCTAATTGGGACATTGGAACCGTAATAAACCATAGAATACTGAAGAAGGCAACTAAATCACCTAGCTTCATCATGCCATGCATGACGAAATAACCGCCAACTAACAAGACAATGGCAACCTCAAGATTGCCGATAAACTCCATGTAAGGAAAGTACTTATTCCACAGTCCAGCGGTTCTGATGTTGGATTCATAGTAAGAATCATTTCGCTGTTGAAATTTATCGGTTTCAAAGTCTTCTTTAGCAAACGACTTGACCGTACGAACACCCATAATGTTCTCCTGAACAGCTGTGTTCAATTGCCCGAGCGTTCGCCTAACCTTTTGATACGCTGGCCATAGGTGATTATCAAAACGCACCGCGATAAACGCCAATACAGGCATTAAGACAACCACACATACCGTTAAAATGGGGTTCAATGACACCATCATGGCTAAGCCAAAGACAACCAGTAAGACAAAGTTAACGATACTATTAAAACCAAACGCCAAAAACTGCCGAAATGCATCGAGATCAGCTGTCAGACGAGACATAAGATCGCCCGTGTGCACCTCGTCATAATAGGAAAAAGATTGCCGATTGAGTTGTTTATATAGCGTATTTCTTAGATCATACGATGTATGAATACCAAAAACCTGACCCATGTATTGCTGGCCAAAGTTAAAAACACCTTTGATCAGAGCGGCTACAAGAATTCCCGCGATCAAAAGCAGAAGCTCGTTGTATTGGTGTTGTAAGATGACTTGATCAATGATCAGTTTGAGTAAATACGGATAAACTAAGCTTAATGCAGTGGATAACGCTAACATAAATAAACTTGCATATAATTGTCCCATGTACGGACGATAAAATTTACGTAATCGTCGAAACACGTCCAATGTAGTTCCATCCCCCATCCTTCTTGCAGTATGATAACAATATGTAAGGTAAGCACTGTACTATGCATTTATTTTGACGTATAAGGAGGCTTTGATCATGATGACCGCAGAAGATTTCATGATTTGCGATCTGATTTATGTCCGTCCAAATGCCTTGATTCGTGATGTGCTGCTCCAATTTGCGGAACGCAAAGTCAGTGGTATGCCAGTCCTTGACCAAGACAGACACCTAGCCGGAATGATTACGATCGGCGATATTCTGACACACTTACAGCCACACTTTTCCCACACAATTGATCTTCTTTCTTTTGTCACGTATTACGTAGAAGACACTTCATTGCCTGAACTTATCCAAGACGGCATCATGCAACCCGTGCATACCATGATGACAAAGCGCCATCTGGTGACGGTGGCACCTACAACACCGATCGAAGACATCTCATCCATCTTTTCCCGTCAACGTTTCAAAAAGTTGCCCGTAGTTAACGACCAAGCACAGGTAGTTGGCGTAATCAGCCGTGGCGATCTCATTCGCTATATCGTAAAAGAGATCCTGCAACAGCAGTGAGACTCATACACTTGGGCGAAAGCCAAGACTTTCGCCCAGCATCCTTATAATGATAGCTGCCTAGAGTCCAATGGCGGTTCCATTTTCATATGGATGTACTGCAGTGTTTGTAACGCAGCCTCAAGTAAGGCATTTAGTCTTGTCGTGCCTACTCCAATGGTACTGATCCTCAATGAGCCGCAAGCCCCTGTCAGACGCGCTCGATATCGCTTGATATCGCCCACGGTGGATAAAGGCACCATCTGATCCTCTGCAAGCACATATCCTTTCGCAAAAAGGCCCACCGCTTCACAGACAGCTATCGTCTCTGTCGGGGCTGTGGCACGCCCTTGCATGGTTGTGCCATCCTGTGCCCAAGTACTCGCCACCGTCACACCTTCCGCGCCATTTTCCACCGTAGCATAAATCTTTTGCCAATTTCCGTTAACAAGCCCAAGCTCGTCACACATCAACATTTCCAAGGAAGATTCAGCCTCTTCATAGACATAACCACGTTGCTCAGCCTCTTTAACACGCAGTAGAATTCTCGTCACGACTTCCGGAGGAGTTGGCAGTCCATGTTGCTCTAATTGGTAAATGACATTGCTGGCACCGGAAAGCTCAGAGATAAGCACGCGGCGATCATTACCGACGATTTTTGGATTAACATGCTCATAAAGTGAAGGATTGCGCACAACAGCACTGACGTGAATTCCTGCCTTATGCGCAAACGCACTTTTACCAACAAACGGTTGAGCATGCGCCGGTTCCTTACCTGTCATTTGATAGATTCGCTCCGAAAGCTCTTTCATCCGTGTTAGACCCAATTCACCCATGTGGCAGGTCATGCCCAACTTTTGCGTCAGATTGGGAACAACAACACACAAATCCGTATTTCCACACCGCTCACCAAAGCCATTAATCGTCACTTGAACCTGCGTGGCGCCTTCCCTGACCGCTGACAGCGCATTGGCTACAGCGAGGCCTCCGTCATTATGTGCATGGATACTAAGAGGTCCAAAGTTGTTTTTCTTGACCTGTGCGACAATCTCGCTAATCTCATGCGGCAACATGCCTCCGTTCGTATCGCACAAAACGAACCAATCCGCCCCTGCATCGCGTGCCGCAGCTAAAGCTGAAAGAGCATAATCCGGATTATGTCTATAAGCATCAAAGAAATGCTCGGCATCAAATAACGCTTCGATATCACGTTCCTTGAGAAAAGCAATCGTGTCCTTGATCATAGATAGATTTTCCTTCAAATCTGTGCGCAGCGCAGCCTCGACATGAAAGTCCCAAGTCTTCCCTACCACAGCACAATGACGCAAGCCCGTGCCTAACACACGATTCATATGCTCATCTTCTTCAATGCGTTGTCCTTTTCGCCGCGTACTTGTAAATGCTACAACACGACTATGCTTCAACGGCACAGAACGCAATTGATAGAAGAACTCCAGATCTTTGGCGTTGGATCCTGGCCAACCACCTTCAATATAATCTACACCGAGTTCATCAAGCAGACGAACGACTTCTAGCTTATCGGCAACGGTAAAACTTACGCCTTCGGCTTGGGCACCATCGCGCAAGGTTGTGTCGTAAATCCAGATTCGCTCCATTAACGTTCCTCCCGTGATCTCTCTAAAAACAAGTTTTCTCTCTATCTATGTGTAGATGCATAGGCGTTTTAAGCGAAGAAGTCTTTCATCCTCACCGGACGAAAGACTATGAACATTATAATGAAAATTATACGCCCTCGCAAGGCCAATTTTACTAAGCCTTTTCTCTTCGAGAATTGACAATGATAACCCCTATTATTGCTGCAATGCCGCCAAATATGGCGATACTTTGCGGTTTTTCGTCGAGCCATACCCAAGCAACAAGAACTGCCAGAACGGGATTGATGTAGAGCAAACTCGCCACCTCATGTGTACGAGCTTTCGATAGCGCATAACCCCAAGACACGTAAGCCACAGCCGCAGGAAAAATCCCTATGTAGATTCCCGATAACGTAGCCATAAGAGATGCATGAGTCACCTCGTGAGTCAATTGCGGCAAAAAAACAAGCATAGGAATCGTACCAAACCAAGTGAAATAAGCAGTAAGATCGATCGCTTTGTACGTTTTATACAAAGGCTTTTGAAAGACGAAAAAAACGGAAGTGCTGACTGCAGACAATAAGATCAGTAATGCAGATCCTGTAAATGAATCCGTATGCCCCGCGCCTAACGTCACTAAAGCAGCACCGCCCATGCCTAAAGCAATGCCGAACCACCCGCGCCAATACAGACGTTGTTTTTCCACTATAACCGAGATCAGCGCCGTAAAGACGGGCGCTGCCGCAATCAATAGGCTGGCCGTTCCAGCTGGCACAACGCGTTCACCAAAAGTCAGTGCGGTGTGGTAGATGAATATCCCACATAATCCCATGGCGATCGTACGTAATAAATCCTTTTTTTGCAAAGGTTGAACTCTTTTCACCAAGGCATAAAGAAGAAAAACGCTTGACGCAACAACAAAACGTAATAAAACGAGTGCCCCAGGACTATATCCGCCTAAAATTCCTGCTCTGATACCAGCAAAAGCCGACGACCAAAACAGCAGGGTGACTGCAGCGGCAATCCAAACGCTTTTATTCACCTGAAATATTCACGGCGTAATCTCGAAGGGGCGATGAATGCAAGCAGTGTACGGATTTATGAGGAATTTGATGATTCACCCAAAAAGTGACGTAACTGCATAGGAAAAGAGCCTAATCTTTGGTAGTGTTAAGTTGCGA
>DAHWJX010000098.1:0-30284 GCA_027343965.1 Caryophanales bacterium
GTACGAAGGTAGAGGCTATGGGGATTTCAAAAAGGGATTGGCCGAAGCTGTCGTGTCACACCTTGAACCGATTCAACAGCGATTTCATGAGATCCGTTCAAGCGGGCACGTGATTGATGTGTTGCATGACGGCGCAACACGTGCACGTGAGGCCGCGCAAAAAACGATAGACACTGTCAAACGAAACGTCGGTCTCGGCTCTTTTAGCTAGGTTGGACAGTAATTCGGCCACTCGTACATAGTGGCACTCTTTTTCGCGCATAGATAAAACAGCACACTATCTAGCAGCAAGCGGGGTGACATGGTGACTACGCTTAACGAACTTGATGAGGCGCAAATGCACGCGAAGATGTTGTACGCTAAGTTGCACAGCTTTTCCCTTGAGACAGTCAACCCAACGGCTAAAGCGATGTGGACGCAATTGGCAACCGATAGCCAGCAAATTGCCATGAGTATCGAAAAAAGAAAAGGACATTTACTGCAACGGGAAAACCAGATAAAACAAGCAACAGCGCCCGAAGTTTGATCTATCGGTCGCTGTCTTTATGTTTTTTTACGCTTTTTCGCAATGATTTTTGATCATTCGCGTTCTTCAAGGTTAATGCCCTTGCGAGAAGCCAATACACGCGATTCAGCACCTGAGGCTAAGGTGTTAGCGACTGTGCTAGCGACCATCTCGCCCTCGTCCGCTGCAGTTGGAGATTCTTTTATCGCAGGGTCCGCTGCTTTTGTTTGCGCGGCGACGGCAACCTCATGCGAATCTACCGTTGTTGACGATGCCATCTCGTCGGTATGTTGCCTCTTTCGATACGCTAAGGCGGAAATGCCGATACTCACCTCATACAGCAAGATCATCGGAACCGTCACAGACAAATGGGAAATCAATTCAGGTGGACTGATCAGCGTACCGAGTACGATACAGACAAAGTACGCATAACGCCTGACTTTTCGCATCCACTTTGGTGTCAAGAGGCCAATTCGCGTAAGAAAAAGCACGACGACAGGCAACTCGAACACGATTGCAAACGGCAAAACGACATTGAACAGAAAACCAAAGTATTCCGTTGCCGTAATCATAAAATCATAATGATACAAAGCCAATTGCTTTAAGAAATGATAGATTTCCGGAAACACAACAAAATAGCCGAAACTTGCACCCACAAGAAACATGATAAACACAGGCGCGATCAGGCGAAGCGCATAACGGCGCTCTTGTTCGCGCAGACCTGGCGCTACAAACAACCACAATTGCCATAGCAAAAACGGGGTTGTGACAGCCAGCGCCGCAAACCCCGCAATCATAAAGTATACACTAACCACATCGCCTGGTCCGAGCACCGTTAGCTTTTGACCCTGCGCAGGCAAAACAAGAAAATTATAAAAGTTCCCCACAAATACAAACGATACGATAAGCGCGGCAACGAAAAAAATGACGATAAAAAGGATGCGAATCCGTAGTTCTCCGAGATGGCCAAATACGCTTTGGTCATGGCTGACCTTACTTTGCTTCTTACGAATCATGCTTTACTGCTGCTCGTCCTTTTTGACAATTTGTGAAGTGGAGTCGGATGTAAGATCACGCGTCGCATCTTTGAATTCTTTCAATGAGCGACCGAACGCCCGCCCGACCTCCGGCAATTTACTTGGCCCAAAAACGAGTAATACAGCAATCAAGATAAGAATTAGTCCGGGTAATCCAATATTGCCTAACATAGTGTTGCCTCCTCATGTATACCGCACAATCACGTCAATCATCCCGCGGATATCGTCTCTATGATACACCGGGCAAAGAGACCCTACAACACGCAAAGGGGGCTTTGGGACCACCCATCCCATGACGAAATGGTGAAACTCTTTGTCACAAGAAAAATCAGGGA
This sequence comes from Caryophanales bacterium, assembly GCA_027343965.1. Lineage (GTDB taxonomy): Bacteria > Bacillota > Bacilli > Alicyclobacillales > SLC66 > JAKACU01. The sequence goes on from DAHWJX010000098.1 coordinate 1,878, forward strand.
CGCGATATGCCTTTATGTGCTCATCAAAACGATCTTGTTCAATAAGCACCCACTTCTTCATCGGCGTCGTTTTAAAACCCTCTACAATGACGATATCCACACCTGTCATCATCGATAACAAGCGTTCGACTTGGGAAGGCTCGTCCTGCATGAGATCCATCGCCACATGACCTTGATCATCGGCCACAATCGTATGTTTGGCGCCTGACAAGGCAAATTGTGCCGAGTCTGTTCCTTTCGGATGCGCGAAAAAGCCATGACGGTCATGCTTGATCGCACCAACCTTAAAGCCTTCGTCAGACAACGCGGCAATCAAGCGCGCAACAAGGGTAGTTTTCCCCGTGTTTTTGTAGCCGGCGACGCCAAATACAAAAGGCTGACTCACAACAAACCCCCGTGCGCAAGTTGTGCGATGTCTTTACTAGTCGGTCGAATTCCCGCTACAATGCGTGGCAACAAGACATCAAACGCGGTATACGCATCATAGATAACGCCCCCAGGCAAACCCATGATGATAGCATCCTTGTGATAAGCAAGCATTGTCATCGCACCAGGCAAGATCGGCATACCGTACGTTACTACCTCCGTCGCCACTTCTCGAATGGCGGCAGGACTGCGATCATCTGGATCGACCGACATACCCCCTGTCACAAGGACAAGTTGCACACCTTGCTCTAAAAAGCGCAAAATCGCCTGCACGATATCATCGAGATGGTCATCCACGATCACTTGTTCACGCAACGTCACTGGAAAATGGCTTAACCGCTCTTGTAACACCGGGCCAAAACGATCTGTGATACGCCCTTTAAACACCTCACTGCCAGTTGTGACAATACCCACACTCATCGGTTGGTACGGCACCACTTGCAAAAGTGGCTGCGCACTTTTAGCGAGCACATCTTTCATAAACGCCAATTGATCAGCAGATACCACCAATGGAATCGCCTTGAGTGAAGCGAGGAGATCCCCTTCATGAACAGGACTGCCTGTCCTTTTGGTCGCTACGGCTAGTTGGTCCAAGGTATTGATCGTTTCAAGCGCCTTGACGTTGATTTGCAGCAAGCCATCAAAGGCTGCTTTGAGCTGCACCTTGCCTTCATGTGCGGCACTTTTGACGAGACTTTGATGCATCAGAAAACCTGCCATCGCTTCTGTTGCATCGTCTTCGTGGAGCTGCCCCTCATCGAGCTCAAGGATGAAAATGCGTTCCTTGCCAATCGCCAAAAGCTCCGGAATATCTTCCTTCCCAATGATGTGCCCCTTGCCAAACAATCGTCCTTTAAATTCTCCTGGCACGATTTTGGTCACATCATGCGCCAACACAAGCCCTATAGCATCCTCAACGCGAACTTCTTTTTTCACCCCGTAAAACCTCCAGCCGCTAGACGTTGTAAGACCTTTTCATAGTCATCCAGAGAATTTAACATCATGAAACTCTCGTGGGCAGGATCCATAGGTTCCCACTCTTCTTGAGGCACATAGCGTGTTGAAAGATTGTCTATGAGATCTATCACACGACGTTTTTTTTGATCCAGCCTCTGTTGTATCTCCGAAAGACAAGAAATGTGGTAAACTGACACCATCGGATACAGATGATTATCTAACATTGGTATAACTGCCTGCCATGGTCTCTCTTGTTGCGAAATAAGAGAGACTAGATAGCGTAATAACGCGATGCGGACAAAAGGCGCATCGATTGATAAGCAGATGACATACTCATGGCGAGCTTGACTTAGGCCTACTTCCAGCCCAGCTAAAGGGCCTTCGCCTGGTCTTATGTCGAATGCCACATGGGCGGTCGTTACAAGCTTTGTTTGATCTTTACGTCGGATGATCGTAACATCATCGGACAAACGAGATAATTTATCCACAATTATAGCGAGATGGCTTTGCCCTGATGTAGTAAGAAGTGCCTTATCGATACCCATTCTACGACTATAACCGCCAGCTAACACGATTGCACTCGTTAGATAGGGCTCACCGTTCTCTGAAAACAAGAGTTTCACCTCGATGATTTGGAAAGGGGAACCGTCGTTGCTAAAGGGCCCGCGCGACATTAGCACTCCCGATATCTTGGCCTTTAGTCGATGGGCGATGGTCTTGATCGTCGCCTTGCTTGGCATTCAGGCCCATGCACACTGGCTGAGTTTTTATACGGTGCTTAGCATCCTGTTTCTTGGCGAAGCCATCTTTTCCACGACACAAGTGATGACACGAACTTTTTCAAACTCCCCATGGTATGCACGTTTTTCCATTGCAGAGGCTATTGCCTTAACGGGACTGCTCTTTATATCAGATGATTTTTCACAATGGTTTCTTTACATTTGGTGCATCACGAGTGCTACCTTAAGTTATCGCAGTCGCGCTGGTTTTTTCATGACGCTAGGTATTGACATCTTGTCTATCTTTCTCATTGTAGCACGGATCCATAACTTCGATACACAAGTCAAATGGTTCGCCATCGTAGGCTTTTTCACGTTTACGGCAGTTCCCTTGATCTATCTATCCTATTTGCACGGTTGCCAGAACAGGGAGCTTGAACGACAGCTTGATGCATATCGTCAACAAACCAAGCGAATTCAAGAACTCGAACTGATCGCGCAGCAGATGACCGATTATACGATGGATGTCCAAAACCGTGCGGTGATTGATCAATTGACAGGTCTCTACAATCAGACGGTCTTTCATCATCGCCTGCTTATCGAAGTTGAGAAAGCTCGGCAAAATGGATCTTCGATCAGCCTCATTTTATTTGACATTGACCATTTCAAGTCATTCAACGATCAATTTGGCCATTTTCTTGGCGATGATGTGCTTCGCGCTGTCGCTAAAGTCTTACACGATACATCGGAAGACCAGTGCAGTATAGTAGGGCGCATCGGCGGTGAAGAAATGTGTATTGCCATGCCGGACGTTCCTTTAGAAGACGCGCGAAAGCATGCTGATCGGATTCGTGAAGAGGTGGCCAATCTGGTGATTTCTGGCCCTAATGGTCCTTTACGCGTCACCGTCAGTGCTGGCGTGGCGAGTTTCCCTGCTATGGCGCATGATGCGAGAGAACTGACAAAATATGCTGATTTTGCGATGTATCGCGCCAAAGAGTCCGGCCGCAATAAAACGATTATCTACGAGAGCTCCGTTTCTTTCGTATGATAGACGTGTGTCGGTGTGATCACAGTATGCACAAAGTGATCATGTGGGAGCACAGGAAGAACGGACACCATCTGCATATCGTAAGCGACACCAAGTAGCGCCGTCGTCGAAAGGACATGTGCCAAGTACCGATCATAATACCCTCCACCATAACCTAACCTTGCTCCTTGTGCTGTAAAGGCTAGTCCCGGAACGATCACCAACTCGATCGTTTGGGGACTCACCGCTTTACTTTGTACGATCGGTTCCCGAATGCCAAAGAACCCAAACGTCACGTCCTTTAGCGATGTCACCGGATAAGCATGCATGAGGCGTTCATGGGTCCCGGGCAGCACTTTGGGCGCACATACCAGCTTTTTACGAGACAACGCCTCTTGCACGATACGGTCGGTGTTCACCTCTTGAGGTGAGCTTAGAAAGACGAAAATTGACTTTGCCTTTTGAAACACATCGAGTGCATACAGACGTTCAAAGATTGCGTCGTCCATTGCTTGTTTCGTTTCGGGGTCAAGCATGTTACGGGCTTCGATCATCTGCTTTCGCAGCATCGCCTTGCTGCTCATCGTTTGTTCGTTATCCATAAGGTAATCAACCAACCTTTCTGCGCTCACTTTACACCATCTTGCCGACGAGGTGTACAATCGCACCGGATGCAAACGGTAACCACCAGATAGCATACGGCACAACCAAGGTCAAACTGACAAGGCCTGCAAAAAGGGCCGTTCCAACCACCAGTTTACGGACTTTAGGGCCCTGTTTTGGCCATGGCCAAAGAGCAAAAAGCAGCCAACACGTCGCAATAAAGCGACCAAATGATGAGGTATCTTGCACAAGTGGCGTAAACGTCAGTAAAAGTAGGATCAAAGGCCACAACACGGCATTCGATAATGGCAAAAAGGCGATCGTAATGCCAAGCACCCACCCTGCAAAAACATCGATCGGCCAATGAACACCTAAGTACAATCGACTCATACCAATTGCCACAGGCACGAAAAGTAGCAAGATACGCCATATCCGCCGGACATAACGTGCGATCGTTACATAGTATACTGTCGAAACCATCGTATGTCCGCTCGGAAAGGAAGCCCCTGCAGCTGATTCCGTGTACTTTGAAAGAATACCCGGAACACCGATCGGGCGCGTGGTGTGCACTGCTGTTTTTACAATGTCGGTAAAACCCATCGTGGCAAACACCAGCAAACCGAGCTTTTGACCTTGTATTTGGCCATTCCACCACATCACAAGTGCTGTGAGATACATATAGGTCGAATAATTGCCTAAAAATGATAAGAGAACAGCAAAATCGCTAATTGGCTGTGCTTGTACCCGCTGTATCTCATGCAAAATAACCCATTGTAACCCCATCGTCCTCTCCCCCTCACCTTGTCCATCCCTTAAAACTACGTCATGCGATCAAGGAAAAGACATGGTACACTACACGATAACTAGGGAGTGACGCACGTGAGTTTATTATCTTTGACCGATATTCATAAATCCTTTGGCACAACTGTTATCTTGCAAGGCGCTAATCTTGACATTGAACCACGCGATCGCGTCGCCTTGATCGGCAAAAATGGTGCAGGAAAAACCACCTTGATCGAAATCGCAGCTGGCGTTAACGATGGCGATCAAGGCGTTCGCAACCTTAAACGTGGAACAAAAGTCGGATACATCAAGCAGGATCGAACGGCGCAAAAGGATATCACCGTTTGGCAAGAGGCGCGCTCTGCGTTTCTTTATGTGGACGAACTCCAACAGAAACTGACCGAACTAACAGAACTACTTGCTACCTTAACGAAAGAAGAACCTGATGCAGAACTTATTGCCGCCTATGAACAAGCTCAGCATGAGTTTGAAAAAGCCGATGGCTACAGCGTCGATACCAACGTCCGCCGCGTGTTGTCCGGCTTATCTTTTGACGCGTCTTTTTATGACAAAATGACAAGCGAACTCTCAGGAGGACAACGCACAAGGCTGCAACTCGCACGGTTATTGCTCGAAGCACCGGATTTGCTCATCCTTGATGAACCTACTAACTATCTGGATATGACTACTTCGCAATGGTTGGAGAGTTATCTCGATAGCTTTACTGGCGCCTTGCTTGTCGTATCGCATGATCGTTATTTCCTTGACCGGACGACGGCGATCACCTATGAACTGATGGATGGCAAAACGACACGTTATCCCGGGAACTACAGCGTGTATGTACAACTGCGAGAACAACGGGATAGACAACTTCAAGAAGCGTACCAAAAACAACAAGAAACGATTGAAAAACTAGAAGACTTTATTGCCAAAAATCTCGTGCGTGCCTCAACCACAAAGCGCGCACAAAGTCGCCGCAAGGTGCTCGAAAAAATGGATCGGATCAACGCACCAAAAACAGAAAAATCCTCTTTTTTACAATTTCCCATCCTTGTTTCAAGTGGGCGCGAAGTGCTTGAATTGCAGCAGTTTGCTGTGACCTTTTCCGGGCAGGCGCTATTTGATGCCATTTCAGTGCACGTACGCCGTCATGAACATGTCGCCTTACTTGGAGACAATGGCACAGGAAAAACGTCCTTGCTACGTGCTTTGCGAGGTGAAGTAGACCATACAGGGAAAGTTCGGTTTGGCACCAATGTACAAGTGGCCTATTTTGCCCAAGAGCAAGTCATTGATCATCCTGAGCGAACCGTCCTTGAATCGCTTTGGTCCGCTTACCCAACACGTACGGAAACGGAAATTCGCACACATCTCGGCCACCTGTTGTTTCGCGCAGAAGATGTTTATAAACCTGTCGGCGCATTGAGCGGCGGCGAACGCAGTCGCTTATTTTTAGCGCACATGTCGTACACAGGCGCTAATTTCCTACTTCTCGACGAACCGACAAACCATTTGGATTTATCAACTAAAGAAGTGTTAGAAGAGGCACTTTTAGCGTTTGAAGGTACGATCCTCTTTGTTTCCCATGATCGTTACTTTATCAACCGTATCGCAACTCGCGTAATCGAACTTACAGCGCATGGTTTGTTGGATTATGACGGCAATTATGATGATTATATACGCATCAAACGTGATCGAGAGACGAGCGATCACGCCGAACAAAGTGCACAACCAACGGCGAAGACAGAAGCACAAGAAGGTCGACAAAAACGAAAGCAAACGAAAATGGCAATCAAGCAACGGCGTGACCGTTTCACTCGTGTTGAGCAGATCATTGAGACGATGGAAGCTGAGAAAACTGTTCTAGAAGAAACCCTGGCATCGCAAGATACCTATGCCGATCCCGAAAACGCATCGACTTTAACTGCCAAATATGCGCAAATCCAAGAAAGCTTGCAACAACTCTATGAGGAGTGGAGTATACTCGTAGAACAACTTGAAGACGATGACCAAGAGACAGTCACAAACTAAGATAAGCAGAGTTATCCACAGATGTTTGTGGACAACTCTGCTTTTTTTGTGGATAACATGGGGATGATCAGTGGATAGACGTCGTTTTTCTATTCTGTCCACGCGAAATATTCACACTATCCACGATAAAAAAGAAGTTATCCACATTTTATGTGGATAACTTCTGGGTAAACTGTGCATAACTCACGTTTTCATCCACAGTAACCGTCTTTTTCAGCCTACCAAGCATCAATAGATAGGGTTGCGACCGCCGTCAAATCCAACGAACTCAGCTTACCTTGTTGATATCGATAATAAGCCGCAGCTCCGATCATCGCGGCATTGTCGGTACAAAGCCACAAATCCGGCACGACAAGCCGTACACCACAAACCTGGCACACGTCAAGCAATCGATCTCGCAACGCACGGTTGGCGGCGACACCTCCTGCAATGACAAGCGTAGAGAGCCCTGTACGCTGAAGTGCCAGCATCGCTTTATGCACGAGCACATCAACCACAGCCATCTGAAAGCTAGCCGCAATGTCGGCCACTGGAACCTCTTTTTGCGCTCGCTTATGTTTATCAAGAACAAGGAGCACGGCAGATTTTAAGCCGCTAAAACTAAAGTCAAGCGATCCTTCTTCTAAAAGCGCGCGCGCAAACGCAAAAGCCGCAGGATTACCGAGTTTAGCCGCCTGTTCGATCGCAGGTCCTCCTGGGTAACCAAGCCCGAGCGCGCGCGATACTTTATCGAATGCCTCTCCTGCCGCATCGTCTCGCGTATGGCCTAAGCGCACCATGGCGCCATGACCAGTCACATGGAGCAATTCAGTGTGGCCACCTGATACGATGAGAGCTACAAAGGGCGGATCTAGGCGATCCGAGACAGCAGACGCATATAAGTGCCCTGCTAAATGATGAATGCCTAAGAACGGTAGATCAGCCGCAAGGGCTAAAGACTTAGCTGCCGTCACCCCAACAAATAAAGCACCGATCAACCCGGGTGCAAACGTCACTGCGATAGCTTGCATATCGTGCAACTCTTTGCCTGCTTTTTGCAGTGCTTGAGCGATGACTTGAATAATTTGCTCCACGTGAGCTCGAGAAGCCACTTCAGGGACCACACCGCCAAATCGCTGGTGTGACTCGATTTGTGAAGCAACCACGGAGCTTAAGACGATATGCCCGTCACGAATGACCGCAGCCGCCGTTTCATCACAGCTTGATTCGATCGCTAGGATATCCACAGGCAAGGAAGGATCACGTTGCCTGGCCTGACTATCCGCTTTATAACGAGCTGTTGCGCGTGTCATATAATCGTTGCTGTTATTCATGGCCATCAACTACTTCCGACAAAGCAGGCAAATCACAGTACATAATGAGTGCATCCTCTTGGTTATCGGTATAATAGCCACGGCGAATGCCGCCTGGCTGAAAACCGAGTTTAGTATATAATCCGCGCGCCTTGTCATTACTCACACGTACTTCAAGCGTCATCTTTTGCGCGCCTTGAGCGATCGCTTCCGCCATCAAACGGCGAAACAATCGTTCACCATACTTTTTGCCTTGGTGTGCTGGCAATACAGCCACGTTCGTGATATGTGATTCATCCATGATCACCCACATGCCGCCATACCCGATCATCACACCATCGATCATCATGACGATATACCGTGCAAAATGATTTTCTGTCAATTCGCCATAAAAGGCATTACGTGACCAAGGACTGGTAAAGGCCTCCCGTTCAATGCGCAGCACACGTTCAATATCCCGAATCGTCATGGGTCGAAACGTAATTTCACTTGTCATTGGTAAGCCGCTCCTGTTGAAGCGACCGCCAGCGCGCCTCGGCCTCGGCCAATTGAAGATACGTTGGAACCAGTGTCTGCGCATCTTGTGTCAATTCCCCCTGTGCACGAGTCAGCCTCTGTGTCACCTCTGGCAAAGCCACCTGAAATACATCTTTCGCACTGATTTGCATTGATTGGTGACTAGACACTACCTTTTGTAAACTACGATTCGCATAATTCATAGCCTGTTTTCTGCCATCACCAACAATGATCACGCGCTCTTGTTGATAACTTGTTGTTAACACTTTGACTTGCCTAATCGCTTCTTCATACGATAACTTCGTTTCTTCGATGAGCGGTGTCAATCGGCCATCATCAGCCAGGTAGATACCGGTATAGGCTTGGCTACGTCGCGCATCAAAAGCAACGAGGACAATGCCTTGCTGATCACGTTGTGCATAAGCCGCGGCAAGTAGTGATGACACGCCTAAAACCGGAATGGACAACGCAAACGCCAAAGATTTGGCGGCCGTTACAGCGATACGCACGCCTGTATAGGACCCCGGTCCAACACCCACCGCAATAGCCGTTAGATCTTTTGGCGTCAAAGAAAGTGTGGATAACATATCATCGATCAAAGGATGCAACAACGTAGCGTGCTGCTTGCCCACGACAAGCGAATACTCTGCAATCAGTTGCCCGGTATCTTCACCTAAAGCGATGTTCAGCGCCTCTGTCGATGTGTCCATAGCTAAGATAGTCATCATTTCACCCACTGTGCAAAAACATCTTGTGCGATCGGTCCTCGTGCCTCTATCGTAACATGTCTTGACCCCTCATGACCAAATCGCACATCCAATCGATCTTCGGGCAACAACGTGTCCAGTAACTGCGCCCATTCGATTGCACACACACCGTCTGCATAGAAATATTCTTCAAACATGGCTGCTTCAAGAATAGCCTCATCACCTAAACGATATACGTCGAGGTGATAAAAGGGCAACCTTCCTTCATCATACTGTACGACAAGGGTAAATGTCGGACTTTGCACCGCTGAAGTTACGCCCAGTCCCTTGGCTAAGCCTTGAGCAAACGTCGTTTTGCCAGCGCCAAGTTCACCATATAGGGCAATCACTAACCCTTTTACAGCACAATTTCCCAGACGCTGCCCTAAAGCCACCGTATCGTCTGCACTCGGTAAAGCGATGGTTGCCATGACATCACCTTCTTTCATGATGCATTACACTTAGCTAGGTAAAAAATGGTCATATCCACCTTTTTTGAGTTCGATACGACGACCATCACGCATCATTTCCACACAAGGGCTTGCATCTTCTACCCGTCCAATCAGCGTCACTTGAATCCCTTGCAACTCACACATCGCTAATAACGCGCCAGAGCGATCCTGGCGAACCGTACCGACGATCTGATAATCTTCCCCACCATATAAAGCAAACATAAGCGCATCGACATGGGCGAGACGCGCATAGTGGCGCAGTGCGGGTAGCGTCTTTATGCGATACGCTTCAATAAGGATCGACACGTCACTTGCACTTGCGATCTCATGCAGTTCTGACGCTAAACCATCACTGATATCATTCGTCGATGTACAACCTTCAAAGTGCGCCAAGAGTTCACCCACTCGCACTTGCGCCACAGGCCTTTGGTGCCGTTCTTGCAATATGGCCACATCTTCTGGTGCAAGTACGGCCGCTGATTGATATTCCATCAAGTGCAAATAGGCGGCAGAACCGCCAATATCCCCGGTCACAAAGACCAGATCACCAGGCTTAGCCCCGGAACGAAGCAAAGGCTTATCGCCAAGAAGTTCACCGGTTGCCGTGACAGACACAAGTAACGGCCCTGTCGTACTCACTACATCGCCACCTACGACAGTGACGCAAAAGTCATCACAAGCTTGTCTCATTCCTTCATAAAGGGACACAACAAATTCAACAAGCGTATCTTTTGGTACAGCCAACGTGACAAGCGCATGCTTTGGACATGCTCCCATGCAAGCAATGTCACTCACAGACGCTGCAATCGCTTTGTACCCTGTTGAAAATGCATCGATCAAGTCTTCACGAAAATGTACGCCTTGAACCATCGCATCCGTTGTCATGACAACAGGGCGGTTGTATGTGACAACCGCCGCATCATCACCTATACCCACCATGACCGTTTCATCGCTTCGTTCAATGATCGCCTTCAATCGTTCGATGAGGCCAAATTCACCAATCTCCGAAACGAACACACGGATCCCTGCTCTCTCACGCTCTTTCACGGTATTATACCTGTTTGCGTAAAAGATGAGCAATTGCCGAAGCTAACATTTACGCACCGATCTGCATGCGATCGACGAGAAAGATCGACAAAGGCAACTTCGCCATATCCACACCAGGGACTCCTCCGAGTAAAAAAACCGCTTTGCTGTCTTTTCCAGGAGGGATTACGGCTGGCTGTCCTGCTACAGGCGTGATATCATCAAAGTACTTGTACGTCCCTAAGGAAAGCAGCAAATCACCGGGTGTATTTTGAAAAAACAACATACTTAACGCGGACCGCATCGACCATGGCGCATTCGATGCATTATGCAATATGGCTGTGATCTGAAGATATTGCATTCCGTCAGGACGTGTCGAAAGCACCTGCAACTGTACCTGACTCACTCGCACAGGCAAGGTGCCAATCTGTAAAGTCGGCTGATTGGCTTGTGGTTTTCTATAAAGCCAAATCACGTGCGCATAGCGGTTGATCAGTGACTGAAACGGTGGCGCAGGGTTTGGCGAAAATGACCAAGAGACACTTGTGTGCTGCGCAATCACTCGGTTTGGTCCATTGATGAAGTACTCCCAATCCTCTTTTGCAACGGGATTCAGCCCAACCGGATCGTTTAATATAAATAACATCCCCTGCAAATCTTGGCCATTCACCGGCTGCTGACTGTTGTTATACAATCTCATCTTTATCGTCAGTCGTTTGGACATGTGCTGTACGAGTTTCACCGACGTGCTCTCGATAGGTGCAAGTGACGCGGTCAATTGTGCCGAAGTAGACATAGCATTCATCGTCGTATTCATGGTCCCCTCATGCGATGCTAAAGACGATGAAGAGACAAATCCAAACCCATTTTTGGAAAGCTGTGAAGGTGCCTTTACACCAAATTGAAAAATGACCAAAAAGAGCACAACGCAAGCCACAGCTCCCGTCAATCCTGCTGTCCACGCTATACGCATGCGCCGTGAGCCAAAGTTAGCGCGTTTGCTTTTTGCCGTGTTATGTCGCGCATCGAGTTTTTGTAAGACGGCTTCTTGCATACTTTCAGAAAACTCGAGCTGTTTTGTCCCCTCTTTGAGGACCTGTCGCATGTGTTTTTCCCATCGCTCATCATCGTGGTCGTTCATCAAATTTCCTTCCTTCCAAGGCCTTGCGCAACATCGCCCGTCCCCTATGCAGCCGAGTCTTGACAGTGGCTACGCTAAGCTGTGTCACCAATGCAATCTCCTCAATCGTGAGCTCTTGTTCATAAAAAAGCCAAAGCGATTCGCGATAAATCTCGGGCAAAGAAAGCATGGCATGCCACAAGACACGCTGCTCTTCGCGAGCAAGGAAGTTGGCTTCGGGTGATTCACCCCCAGGAAGATACGTCAAATCATCAACAGGCGTAATTTTACTCGCCGCTGAACGCAAGTAATCCTTAGCTCTGTTGATGGCAATTTTCAGCACCCACGTTTTATAACTGCTCTCTTTACGAAATGTATCCAAATGATCGTATACCTTGATAAAAACTTCTTGACTCAAGTCTTCTGCAATATGCCTGTCTTTCACATAGCTGTACAGGACTCTAAGCACATCATGCCCATGTGCTTCCATTAAGGCACGCAAAATTTGTAATGGATCTTGCTGATCTTGTACAGATGACAAGCATCTCACCTCACGCGACTGCACACTAGACGAAACCAAACACCTTAAGGTTACACAAAAGCGATGAAATAGTATATGTGGTTATGCAACATGGCGAGATCGTAGAATGAGGAACGCATGAAAATTTGCTCAAAGACAATGGGCTCTATGCTCGCATGGTTTGTATAGAACAAGAACAGCTCACATTTTATTTGCCAAAAGAAGCTGTCTCAGGTACGCTATCTTGTGGTGATCATCTTGAAGAGACATAGACTCGAAGTTTGCACAGATAATTATGCCTTAGGCACCGAAGATGTCGTCACACAGTTGTTGCGCGAGTTTCCCGACATCGAAGTGGTACCTTGGCGTTGTGTTAGCTATTGTCATCAGTGTTTTCGTAAACCTTTTGTGCTCTTTGATGGGACGGACTTAATTGATGCCCCTGATGCGCCCGCGCTACTCGTCATACTGCGCCAAAAACTTGCAAAAAAAACCACGTGAAAAAACAATAGTTACATGGTGGTTAGTCGCTCTAACCGCGTTTTGTATTCCGCTTTTGTCACGTCGCCCATCACGAATAGGTCCATAGCCTTTTAAAATAGCGTTCTCCTCTTCTAATTCACGGATTCGAGCTTTGAACTGTTTGCCATCGATAGCTGTTACAATTTGATTTTCTACACTAATTTCTTTGCGATCACTAACTTATACTAGATCCAGTAATGAGCAGCGCTAATTTGCCCTTGATTGCCCACATCTGATTTGTTAAAGTGGTCAATTAATTTCCAATCAACGATACGTGTTACAATGTGGGTGACCCGAAGGAGGCTGCCAAAATGCTGAGAAGGCTTGAGGGTGAAAAAGCAGAACAGTTCAAAAAAATTATAAACGGTGACGAAACAACAGTTGTCCAGATCGGTCGAAATCGTTATGTGATTACTCGTTTGCCATTTCTAAACGAAGTGCAGTTCGACATTGAGTCTGATCCTGGATATTTCTGAGGGACGCGTAGGGCTTTACGTACTATATCTAGCTTCACGAGCATACGATTCAGTGCACATGAAACCGCAGAGTACCGACTTCGATTATTTCGAACGGTCGAAAATAAAATTATGTTGCTAAGTACAAGTATGCCATCAAGGGAAGAACAGTATCACGGAACGTACTTTGTGCTCGTGGATCGCTATAAGATATATTATAAATTGAGTGATGATGGAAAGACGGCTTATGTGCAAACCGCACGACAAACGAATCAACGGCAGGAAATGACGCGTCGTCGCAATGGATACAATCCCATCAAAAGGGACTGTCCGAAGACAGCCCCGCACGGCTAGACAGCTAGTCGTCAGCTTGATGCGCCCTGCCTACTGCAACGTCACGACTGAGACGTCTGTGCTCGTTACCTTAGCTTGGACCTTTTTCACGATGCGCCCATTAGCGTAATTGAAAATATCCCCTGCCACAATGGCGTCCATCGCTTTGTTGACCGCAACTTGATCGATTGGAAGCTTAGGATTAGGTATCTGCAAATGCACCTGTTTGTTCAAACTGGTCAAGAACGTCAATTGAAGTACTTCCTTCATGCAATCCCCTCCTTCAAAATCTAACTATCTTACACTGTGGTAGTTGTTGCATCAGGTTGAATGCCTACCGAATCCACTCGCCCCATGCTATACACACTATCGGTAAATAGTGGCGCCATAGCGCTTAAGATGGTGGAGATAGTATCATCCGTCGCCGTAACATCGACATGCTGATACACGCAATTCTTTAGCTTGGGTGTCCCTGCAGCCGTCGTGCCAATCTGCAATTGCACCAACAAATGACGATTGAGCGGTGTAACGACCATAACCTAATTCCTCCTTTAGCAAGACGATCTACCGCATTCGCTGCCGGCAAAGCGACTCAGGATTTTCGTCTTTGCACCTAGGAAAGTGCAGACAAACAACCATTTAGGGGATATACTTTCAGTCGATACACATGATGATTATTGTTGGAGGATATTCATGGCCCTTTTTTGGAGAACGCTACGTACGATCTTTTATAAACTAGCCGTTTCGATCATTGCACTTTTATCTGGAATTATTGTTACACGTTATCTGTCTGTCGGTGAACGCGGTATTTATACAGAGACCACAACAGCATTACTTCTTGGTTCCAGTTATCTTGCCGGTTATGCGAATTTCTTCAATTATGGTATCAATCGTCTCAAATACGACAAACAAACTGTCTATGGAGTTCTCCTTCGCCAATATTTGCTCATTTGCAGCGGCTTGGCCATTTTACTTGCGCTTGCGTTATTTGGGATTCATTTTAATCCTGTCTTCTTGTATGCAGCTATGATCTTATTTACCTTGCCGTTTACGCTTTTTCTGGCCTTCTCCACAAAACTGGTCAATGCGCTGAATCAAATCGACCTGTTGAACCGACTTAATATGATGCAAAACTCGCTCATGTTTACTTTTGCCTTAGTCTTGTTCATCGCGGTGAAAGTATGGTGGCATGGAACTCACCCGCTGACGCTTTCCCTGACCTTACTCGGTTGGACAGTATCTTTTATGCTCGCCGCTATCATCGCCATGCGGGCTTCCTTGAAGATCGGAAAGGTTCATCTGCGCATCATAAAAAACGTGGAAATATCGCGAAGGCTGAACGATTATGGTCATAAGATCTCCCTGCAAAGCTTTTTGACGTTACTCAATTACCGGGGCGATTTATTTTTTGTTGGACTTTTAGCTGGGTCGACTGCGCTTGAGCGCAATACGTCAGCGGGGTTATATGGCATTGCCGTATCGGCCTCTGAAGTGCTGTGGCAGGTATCCCAAAGCATCTCCCTGATGGTGTACTCACGCGTCGCAGCGGAGGAACGCGAACATTCGACCGCACTGACAGAAAAGACGTTTCGATACATATTTTGGTCGCTCATGTTACTCGCCTTGGTGATGGCCACCTTGTCCTTTATGGTCCCAATCGTTTACGGAGCAAAGTACGAACGCTCCATACCACCATTTAACATTCTTCTGATTGGAACAGCCGCATATGGAACAACAGGACTTTTAACGCAATATTTCACTGATCAATTGGGCAAAGTCAAATACCCTGTCTATATGCAAGTGGCGAGCATCGCCACCAATGCGCTGATCTGCGTGTTGCTCATCCCGCATATCGGGCTTATCGGTGGCGCGATCGCATCTTCAAGTGCGTATGTGGTCGCCTTGGTCATGTCTTTAGCGTATTTCCGTTATCACAGCAAACGGTCATTACGTCATCTCTTTGTCTTTACAAGAGACGACGTGCAAAGGTTGTCTGGCTTCTTATCGCGCGCGCGCCGCATCCACCAAAGCTGAAAAAAGCGCCAACTGGCTTTCGTCATTACGCCAAAGATTCTCTGGGTGCCACTGAACGCCAATCACAAAAGGGTCTGTTTTTGATTCGATCGCTTCAATCACACCGTCTTTGCTGTGCGCGACAGCAACAAAGCCAGGTGCCACCTTTTTTATGGCCTGATGATGCCGCGTGTTGACGAGCATGTCGGTGACACCAAAAATTCGTGTCAACTGTGCGTTGTCTTTTAACATAACCGTATGTGCGGCGTAGCTGACGGGGCCTTTTTGACTATGTTGAATATCCGTACCAAGCTGCCGTGGCAAATCCTGATACAAAGTCCCTCCCAACGCTGCATTGATCACTTGAATACCGCGACAGATTCCAAGCACAGGTTTTTTTGCCTGTAACGTTGCTTGAAGTAGATACACTTCCACGTTATCACGCAGTGGGCTGATCTCCCCGAGACCAGTATGGGGTTCCTCGCCGTAGATAAGCGGTGATAAGTCACCACCGCCAGTTAGTATCAATCCATCGATCAGTGCAACAATCTCATCAAGAGCGCTTAAATTTTTCGTAAAAGGCACAATTAAAGGAATACCACCGGCAGTATACACCGCATCGGTATAGTCCTCACCAAGATACAAACCTTGGCGGTCGCCTGCTTTATACTCGATATTTCCCGTCAGTCCAATGAAAGGTGCCATTTGTCTCGCCCGCTTCCCTTAGCGTTTCTAAACAATCGTATGCCACACGGTTTTTTTCTGCAACTAAAGCAAGAAGAACACGGCGATCAGATAAATAACGGCAGGCAGGGCAAATAGCGCGTATAAAATGCCTGCTGTGACAGCATCCTTTTCTTTTGTGTCGTCAGGCGCACGAAAAGAGAGTAGTGAAGCTAAGATCAGCAACCAAATGAGCACAAAAGCACCGATTTCAAAGACGAAAAATGAGTGACCCACAAAGCGATAAATGACGCCAGTCCATAGCATATGACCAATCGCCATACCGTACATGATGAGGATGAGCAGTCGCAAGTTTCTCTCCTTGGCCATTACACGAAACCCCCTGGAAGTATTCGATTAACGGCGACCGCGAGCAAAAAGATCAGTACAATCGTTCCCGCCAATCCTATCACGACAGTCCGTTTACCAAACACACGTGGAAGTAGCAACAAGTTACGAATATCCGCGGTTTGACCCATCAGCATAAACGCAAGCACCGCACCTGGAGAAAATAAACTTGTCAAACTTGCGGCAACAAATGCATCCGCTTCAGAACATAATGAAAGACTTGCGCCAAGAGCCATCAATAGCGGAATTGACCACAAAGAATGTTGTGTAAAGGCGGTTACCGCATGGATCGGCCAAATTCCTTGGGCGATCGCAGCTAGTAGAGCACTTGCGACAAAAAATGGACCGATCGCAAAGACTTCGGACGTGGTGTGGTCGGTGATCATCCGTAACAAGCGAAAACCACGAACATCGTGATCATGCTCGACAGACACCGGAGTCACCCACACCTCAGTGAGAGAATCTTCATGAAGATGTACAAGAAATCCAGCCACAAGCGCAACGATAAGAGCTGAACCCGCGCGCAAGAATACCCAAGCGATACTTTGGTGAAAAGCAATATACGTGGAGATAAGCGCAAGTAAGTTAAGAGTAGGGGTACTTAGAACAAAAGTGAAAGCGATCGATTCACCAACGCCCTTTCGGCGCAAAGTCCGGGCAACGGGGACAGCGCCACAATCACACACAGGCACAGCCAGCCCTAACAACCCTGCCGTCGTACGACCAAGCCAGGTATCGGACAACAAACTGACGAGATAATCCGGTTTGACTGACCATTCAACCACCGAGGAAATGAAGGCACCGAGTAGAATGAAAGGGATACCTTCCCAAACGATACTTTGAAATAAAACGCGTACAGCGTTGGCATCGAGGAAATTTTGTAACCAGCCCACCTCATGCAACAAGACGATGGACAAACTTAAACCAATCAGCAATAGGAGTATGAATGTACGCGTTTTAATCCCTGCTATGGCGCCATGCGTCAATCGTGATCCGCCCCTTCAAGTGCAAACAGCTATGTTTGTACACTGTATTCAGGGCTTGTTCGTATCATGCTCAAAATAAAAAGGCACTGACAAGGTCTCAGTACCTTTGCTCAAAAATCCACCAAACCTAAGCTAATTTGCAAGGCTTCATTTACTTGTATCATGCGATCTTCATCCAAATGCGTAATTTTTTGCGTCAACCGCTGCTTATCAATCGTGCGAATCTGTTCTAACAAAACCACGGAATCCCGCTCAAGTCCATATTCGGACGCGGGAATTTCGACATGGGTTGGCAACTTCGCCTTTTGAATTTGTGCGGTGATAGCGGCTACGATAACCGTTGGACTAAAGCGATTACCGATATTATTTTGCAAGATGATCACTGGGCGAAATCCACCTTGCTCAGATCCCACCACGGGCGACAAATCCGCATAGTAAATGTCACCGCGCTTGACGTTCATCGTCAACCTCCGCTCGCAAGCCGCCGAGCGATCTGATCCGCTTCACTTTCCGCGGGAAACGCCTCAGCGGCCAAGTGTAAATTAAGCGGTGCCATCTCTACATAGCCTTGCTGCAGCCACTCACGAATACGTTCTCGTTTACGTTGCTGAACATACATCATCGTAGCCTGCCGAATGACGTTACTCCTTGAATCGCGATCTTTTGCGACGAGTCCATCTACCTCTTCGAGCAGGCAGGGGGGCATAC
This sequence comes from Caryophanales bacterium, assembly GCA_027343965.1. GTDB lineage: Bacteria > Bacillota > Bacilli > Alicyclobacillales > SLC66 > JAKACU01. The sequence goes on from DAHWJX010000098.1 coordinate 20,187, forward strand.
TCACCGCAATCCGCCTCGACTTTGACAAAGTGGATCCTCCTTACACCGCGCAAGTCCAATTCTAGTATACCGCACTTTACGAAGTCACATCCACTTCTTTGCAACCTTGTCGACTACTGAGAATAGATTCTCGGTACACGGTCCGATATGCGGCAAAGAAGTTCATACGTAATCGTATCAAGTTGTTTTGCGGCGTCGGCCAAAGAGAATCCAGAGCCAACAGCCCCGCCATACAAAAGCGCTTTATCCCCAACTTGCACATCAGGTATATCGGTCACAAGCACCATCATCTGATCCATACAGACGCGTCCCACGATCGGCGCTTTTACACCGCGAATTGAGACAGATCCCACGTTGGACAGGCCACGCGACACACCATCTTCATATCCAATCGGAAGCGTAGCAATACGCTCCGGTTTTGTCGCTACAAATGTACGCCCATAGCTGACTGCTTCACCAGGCGCAATCCTATGCAACCGTACGATATGTGTCTCAAGAGACATCACGGGACGCAAATCAACGTCTTGACCAAAATACGCTGATGGATGATAGCCGTATAAACTGATCCCTGGGCGAACCATATCAAAGTGATAGCGGGAATCACGTAGTAAACCGGCGCTGCTTGATGCGTGCAACACAGGAATCGATATGCCTTTCGCCTTGACTAAAGAAATCATGTCGACAAAACGTTGCCGTTGTCGTTCCGTCTCCGATAAGGCAAGATCACAAAGTGGCTCATCGGACGATGTAAAATGTGTATAAGCCCCCGCCAATTCTAACCATGGATCATCATGAATCATCGTAAACAACGCGACGGCTTCTTCTTCGTCTTTTACGCCCAAGCGGTTCATCCCTGTATCCACTTTAACATGGACGCGGCAACGTTCACCACGAGTTTTCGCAGCCTTTGACAAAGCTAGACAATCAGACTTTGTAAACACCGTTTGCATAATGTGATGCGTAACAACGGCATCCGCAGCTTCTATAGGCAATGCGCCATACACTAAGATGTCCGTTGTCAGGCGGGCATCCCGAAGCTGCACCGCTTCCTCGACGGTGGCAACACCAAGCTGATCAGCTCCAGCCTCAAGCGCCTTTTCACTGATCGCAACTGCTCCGTGTCCATAGGCGTTCGCTTTCACCGTCGCCATCAGCTTTACGTGAGGAGCCAAGCAAGCTTTCAGTGTCCGTACATTGTGTGCAAGACTGTTAAGATCAATCTTGGCGTAAGTCTCTCTCCACACTCCATATCACCTTTTACAAGGATACCATAAACTCACGGCCGTGATGGACGCAAAGTTTGTATTCCTTATTTTCCCATACTTTCGATGGTTGATGCAGCGACACGAATAAGATCGGGCGTTGGCATGCGCGTCATCATCGTAAATTCGACACCACCATTGATCCAATACAATTGGTTTAAAGACCCGCTTTTCGTCAATACAGCAGGGATAGCATACAACGTCACCATCGATCCTTGCCCTACATCGATCGCACTGGATGTCGGTCGATTTTCGATAAGTATAAACGGAGACGACCCTTCGTAACGAACGAAGACAGATCCGTTTTGTTCAGTCTCATCCAAAATCGAGTCATTACCAGGTACCCAAGTCGGTTCAATCACTCCAAACGCCTGCTCACCGGCTGAAACGGGCATTTCTACCGGTTGCAATGTCGTGGTTTGATCTGGGGAAAATGCATTCGCTGCAAAAGTGACGCCTTTTTGATAAGACAGATAGTCCACGGTGATGATCGGATGCTTGTCGCGATCAAATAAAACGACTTGTTTCGGAGCATACGTCGTACTGTCAAGCACGATTTTCTGTGCATTGACCAGTGGGATCTGTGGGTCGCCAGCCATCGTGAAAGTGACCAAATTGTCCCGATTGCTATATACCGGATTGTCGGTTGCGACAATTTTACTGAGCAACGTATGGTACAGATAAAGTTGTCCTTGCTTATCCGCCCAGTCCCCTTGAAATTTGATCACCTTTTTTGTGTTCGGACTGATGATATATATGCCGCGAGCATTGTGCAAAATGATCTGCGAAATCTCTTTATTTTCATTTCCTAACGCGATGCGATAGCGATCTGGCGCCTGAAACCAAGTCTCCACATAATACTTCTCGATACTGCCTGGCAAATGCACCGTCATAAAGGCGGTCGTTTTATAACTTGTCAGATTACTTTGCACATTTTGCAATTGCTGTACGACTTGTGTCACACTTGGTTGCCCACAGCCAGCTAATGTGAGCCCAAGAGTCAAGGTTAGAGCAAACGCAATAAATTGGGTTTTACGCACAAGATCACTCCTCTTGGTCGATAGCCGTCGAACGCCGATGGATCTTGTTGTCAATTGCCCGGGAAATGTGTCGACAGCTACAGCGCTACCTTTTGATCACGCAGTTCATGAAATGCTTTCCCAATCCATGCCACCACATCAGAAGCAAGCAAGGACTCTTCACTTTGTGCATGCTGACTCGCTAGATCTGCACTCAGGCCATGAAGGTACACGGCAGCGCATACGGCTTGCCACAACACTTGGCTAGTGGCAGCGAGTCCTGCAATCATACCTGCGAGCACATCACCTGTACCACCTGTCGCCAATCCACTATTGCCCGTGGAATTGATCCATGACTGTCCATCAGGCATAGCGATCACCGTACCAGCACCTTTTAGTACGACAATCACGTTGTTGGTCTTTGCAAAGTCAGTTGCATAAGTCACACGATTTCTTTGCACATCCGATGCATCGAGACCTACCAACCGACCAAATTCTTTCGGATGCGGTGTGATGACGGTGGCCCTTTGCCGTCGTGCAAAAAACGACGTGCCACGATCAGGCATAATGGATAAGGCATGTAAAAAATCCGCATCAAGGACCAGAGGAATCGCTAGATCAGCAAAGGACAAGAAAGCTTCAGGATGTTCTCTTGCAAGATCTATGGCATCTTGACCGAGTCCGGGACCACATAAGCCAATAGCTGTGTGTGTAAGGTGTTCCTTGATCCTTTGCACAAAACCTTCCGTATGGGGGTCACCTTGTATCGGGACCTGCACCACCTCAGGCGGGATCAACGTCATGAGATTGGACGCAGCCGTTTCGGCAACCAGCAACCGGACTAACCCGGCTCCCGCCTTATACGCTCCTAAAGAAGCAAGAAAAGCTGCCCCATACATCCCTACGCTGCCTGCCCAGACACCTATCGTCTTGTACGACCCTTTGTGGCTATCTTGCGGACGCACAGGAAGAAACGAAGACGCATCTGCCTTTGTTACTAAATGGCATGATACCTTATGATGAATAGCTAAACTCTCCGGCATGGAAAGTCCGATCGGCACGATTCGTCCACTGTGCGCGTGTCCAGGGTACTGATAGTGACCAATCTTTAGAAACCCCATCGCTACAGTAACGGTGGCAATCACGGCGTCTGGATCAGCCTCACCCGTTGATGCATTGACCCCTGTTGGCATATCGATGCTCACGACGGATTTTTGAGACTCTCGTATCGCTACGGTCCATGTTCGCAGCTCCTCACGCAGGTTCGCCACCGCCCCTGTCCCTAGCAAGGCATCTATGATCACATCGGCATCGGATAAACTATCCTCTGCTGTCGCTACTTGTCCGCCAAAAACTTCATAAGACGTAAGTTGCGCCTGGCACAAGGGTGAACACATAGCACGTACATACGCCAAATAGACAACAACTTTTCGTCCCTGGGAAAGCAAATGGCGTGCCGCTACCAATCCGTCTGCTCCGTTATGCCCTTTGCCTGCAACGACCGCAAACGTGTCGTTTTCCCCGGCGATTTGCATCGCCTCCTTGGCTACCGCAAGTCCTGCTACTTCCATGAGCGCTAACGCACTTACCTGTGCTTTCTCGATGGTGTACGTATCCGCCTGTTGCATTTGCTTACTCGTAAGAAGCAACAACATGATCCCTCCGGACGTTACTGATATATTCAACCTTTGGTACAAGTATGCCGCCTGTACCTATATATGCACACAGGCACCCTTACAAAGGGTGCCTGCCTCATTATTTCACTTTATGCACTTTTATGGCGCGTAAACCACCACTGCACCTGATGATGTGCCTTCTTGGACGACTGAGTTGCCCGTACCAAGAGCGCGGCCTACCTGTAGTCCCCAAGCCATATCACCTGGTGGATAATTGATCTGTGCAGGATAGGTGCCACCGCTTCCCATCCATGTCACAGGGAATCCGTCTGCCTTAAGCTGATCAGCGGTTGACTGTGATCCATAAAACTGAACAGGGACGGTACTCGGGTCAGGCAAAGGAATTCCCGTGCTCGATCCGGTCGATCCATAAGGTTTCAGCAATTTGGCCACTTTACTTGAATCCATAATGTCATAAAAAGCACCCGTGATGTAATTTTCCTGATTGAGTCCAGGTGCCGGAGCGCTAGCCACCATCATGGAATCCTTAACGTTGCCAATATTGATATGCACCATCTTAGCACCATGCACAGCCTCAGCTGCTCGAATGAGGTCCTGTAGCGACATGTCCGTCGCGACATCCTTCATCCATGTGGAAATTAGTCCAGGCATATTCGCCAGGTCATTTTTAGAATGAAGCAACTTCGTTTGCAAGGCGGATAAGAGTTGCCCCTGAGCATCATCGCGTTGAAAATCATTGACTTGGTAGACGCTGGCAGTGTTCTGACGCACACGGATGAATTGCAAAGCCATCTTGCCGTTCATCGTATACCAGCCTTTAAAGAAGTTAGCGCCACTGTGTGCGGGGTCATAGATGCGGCCTGGCACATAGATGCGTACCCCGCCGATCGCATTGATGGCATCGGAAAACCCTTGAAAATCGGTTACAACCCAATGGTCAATATGCATCCCTGTAAACTGCTCCACAGCTTTGACCGTCAATTGAGCTGCCTGATTGGGTTGCATCTGTGCGCCAATATAGAAAAATGTCTTAAGTTTCGGTATCGGATTGTTATATTGAGGCATTGCAAATAACGTATCGCGCGGAATAGAAATCAATACCACCTGATGTTTGGCCGGATCAATGTGAGCAATCATCATAATATCCGCTTGTCCACCGCCACCTGCGATACTTAGTGGGCCAGTAGGCGTCCTTGCATTATTGCCAATCAAAAGGATGTTTTCCGGTTGGTTCAATTTGCCGACAAGTGCATTGGTAAATCCAGCAATGCCACCGCCACCTTTGGCTGCAAGCATCGCAAAGCTGATGCCGACACCAAGGACGACGGCACCCAATGCCGCCACAGAAATGAGAAGTCGCCTCTTCGCTTTAGTGCGCTTTTTCTTAGGTGACGTAGCGGGTACAACTTGCTTTTTCATGCATCTACCTCTCAATCCATAAAAAATTTCTCCGTAGAGTCATACTCATTCGGGGATTATGGCACAAATGCTAGATTCCGTAAAGTGTGCGAGGGACATTGTACCAAAATCACCTTGCGTTTTGCTTGCGATATGCAATCGGATCCTTTACGCCAGCCTGCCAAAACCCTTCTAAACGCAAACGGCAACTATCACATTCACCACAAGCTTCTTCTTCGCCTTGATAGCACGATGTCGTCAATTCGTACGGTACGTCTAAACGCGTTCCAAGTCGGACGATATCGGCTTTAGACAAATGTAAAAGCGGTGTTTCAACAGTCACAGGCAACCCTTCAACACCAACTTTCGTACCAAGTTTCGCCACCTGTTGAAAAGCCTCGATAAACTCTGGTCGACAATCAGGATAGCCGCTGTAATCCAATGCATTGACACCAATGTAGATAGCGGAAGCTTGTACGGTTTCCGCATAGGCTGTCGCGATCGATAGAAAGATCAGATTGCGACCAGGCACATATGTGATGGGTATTTCCCCCTCTTGAACCCCACTCGTTGGCACATCGTAAATGTCTTCTGTTAGTGCACTTTTCCCAATATCTTTTAAAAAAGGGAGTCTAGCAATTTTATGTTCTTTTACCCTGTAGTGTTCTGCTACCTTCTTAGCCGCCTCAATCTCTATACGATGGCGTTGCCCATAGTCAAACGTCAGCGCATGCACATCATACAGGGCATCAACGGCTACGCCAAGACAAGTGCTACTATCCAATCCACCGCTTAAAATGACAACCGCTTTTCTGCGTTCTTGCATGTATAACCTCTCCTTGTGATTTTAAGCCAGCAGCAGGTTCAAACGCCACGCTGCTGCGGATCCCATATCACTTTATGAATTTGCAAACTTAACTTAGCTTGCGGCAAAGGTTTGGCGAGCATCTTTTGCACCAAGATTTTCGGCTCCATCGATTCCCACACTGGGCTAAAAAGGATCACGGATGCTGGCCGATAGACTTCCAGGACATGACATGCCAAATCAAAGTCGGCGTCATCAGCCACCACGAACTTGAGTTCATCTTGTGGTCGCAAAACTTCGAGATTTGGCAAATGCATTCGGTGCGATTCACCCGATGATAAAAGTTTGTAGTCCATGATATAACGAACCTTCGGTGATTCTATGGCACGTAAAAACGGATGCAACGGTATAGAACCTGCCGTTTCGACGTGAATATCGACAAGGCTATCAAGCTTTGCCAACTCTTGCAAGAGCAATGCGGATCTGTCACCGTGTAAGAGTGGCTCGCCCCCTGTTAAACAGACGTGGGCTGCGGAAAATTGTTTCACTTTTTCACAAATTCTTTGGATGGTCATCACATCAGCCGCTTGAAACGGCGGGTAACTGTACGTCGTATCACACCACGAACAGCGCAAGGGACAGCCAAACAATCGAATAAAAACTGTCGGATAACCCGCCTGGGTTCCTTCGCCTTCCACCGTTTCAAAGATCTCTACAAGTGGTAATGACTGTGCATCGGGAGACATATGTGACAATTCGATGCGATCACTCATGGCATCATCGCCTCTCGTGAAATCTCCACAAAGGATGTCGGCGTTTCCCAAAGAATGAGACGTTCCAATTGTGCATCATTTTCTTGCCCTGTCAGGGCTGCATCGATTTGTTCATACATCCACACGATCATGTTTTCTGCTGTCGTATTCATAGGTGGCAAAACGAGATTCAAATAATGGTGATCCAATTTTTGTACCACGTGTTCCTGTACGATTTGTTTAATCACACCGAAATCCATGCCAAGTCCGATTGCATTTGGACGCGCCCGCACCGAAACTTGTAAACGATAGGTGTGTCCATGAAGTTCATGACATTTCCCTTCGTAGGCATGTAGATGATGTGCTGCATCAAAAGTGAATTCCTTTGTAATTAACACCATTTTTGTGTGATAGCGCAGTTGCTCCGTTGTGATATCGATACCCAGTTGTTGTAACTGCACGGGCAATTCGTAAGCCATACCACCACTCCTATCCACAACGCATGGTATCACAAAAACAAGCCATGGGCATCTAGCGCCCACGGCCTCGCTTAAAAGCTACGTCGTCGTAACGTGTATCGCCTTACTTTTGCGTTTGTTTAGCCAGCCAGGCAGCCACCTGCTGTACCTGACTCGGATCCGTTAAACCGCCACTTGGCGGCATAATACCTTTGCCTTGCGTAATAAAAGACTGCAATTGCGAAGCCGATGCTACGTTACCAATTCCCAACAAGGACGGTCCAACTGAACCTTGCAAATTTTGTCCATGACAGCCAGAGCACGTATTTTGAAAAATCGTATATCCCGTCGCAGACACATCCAGCACTTTCGTATTACTCGGATGCTGCGTAGGAAATGGTAAGCTAGACGCGCTTTGCGAGCCTTGCGACGAACTGCTGCTACCACCGCTGCTGCTACTACTGCCACTTGTGCTGCTACTGCCGGAGCTACCTTGATACATACCGACTGCAGGAAGCTTTTGCATATTTTCATGCGTCATCGAGTTTGGCAACGTAAAGATACCCGCAATCCAGAGTCCCACACCGACGACCGCACCCAGAGAAACGATGAAAACTCCGGTTCCAGATATCTGCGGTTCTTTTCGTTTCACGAACGGTTTCCTCCCCATGCAACGACACTTCGATAAAATTATAATTCGCCACGAGGACAGGGATCAATCATTTCCAGGGCCTACTCGCGAACATTATCTGAACTTCACGGGAAAATAACGGACTGTTCACTGTACAGCGCCCATGCCCGTGCCTGCACTTGTACTCGCATCGGCTGAAAACAGTTGTTGCCCTTCATTGTAAGCAGTCGCTAAACGAACGGTGGCCAATGCCGCATCCGCTATCGTGACATGCCCGTTTGGCATGAATTTCCCATTTACAAGCGGTAGCATGCCCAAAGCATAGGCGATCGCATCCCCGCCAAGTTGGCCCTTGGGGATTTGTACAGCATCTTTGGCAGGCAACGTAAAGATCTCGGCGTGATTCATTACGCCAGCATAACCTAAAGCTCTAGCTAAGATCTGTGCGGCATCGCCGCGCGTAATTGGACTATTAGGATGAAGAAGTTGCCCATTGCTAAGCCAACCGCGGTTAAAGGCTGCCTGCATCTCCGAATAGCCGATCGTATTCGTGCTGACAGCGGAGGACGCTTGCATGCTTGATCGAACCCCGTGATAAATAATGGGTTGATTTTGCCCTAAAGCATCCACGACCAATTTGACAAAAGCAGCGCGCGTCATAGCATTTTGCGGATGTACATCACCGTTTGCATCCACGGATAGAAGACCGTACTGTGCCAAAAGAGCGATCGCTGTCTGTTGCTTTAAGCCTGCAATGTCTTTAATCGCTCCCGTATAAGCCAACGGGTTCGTATTGGTATTGATAATCTTTCCTGTCAATGCGTTCAGACTGCTCGTGCCATACGTTGCATTCACCGGTGCATATAAAAGCACCGCATTTTTTGACGAGTTTTGCAATAAAGCATAAATTTCCGTTAAAGGGTAGGCCGTTGTCCACAGATCGGTTGCCTTGGCAGTCGAAATAGCTTTTACTGGCGAAACAAACGTTTTGGGTGATGTACCAAAGTCCCCCCAGTAGGACTGCACCATCCCCGTCTTGCTGTTCACCTGAATGTTTCCTGCCAGCGCTGTGACCGCGATGCCATGAAGGACTGGTTCCACATTGAAATCGGTCGCAAGTTGCTTAGGGTTATTTTCAAAAGAAGGAACGAAAACAGCGAGACCACCAACATCTTGGGGAAACAATTTGGCCACGAAGGCTTGTGCAACCTGATTAATCCTAACTTGCGTCAGCTTATTCTTTAGAGGAGCCACCTTAGGGGAAAAACTGCGCCAAAAGCTTTGCATCGTTCCATCCGTGGCATCCACCGTGGCGTTCACTGTCCCGACTTTAGCCAAGCTCCAGCTAAATGCCCATAGAGAATGACCGCTTGGAAAAGATTGCGATAAGTTCGCATCCGTCAAGTGATAGGTTGCTGTGATATCTAATACTTTTTGGGCATAAGCTAACGCTTGTTCACGATGCCATGCTACATGTTGCAAAAACGGATACTGCGTGGGGCCATTAGGAGAAATGACAGTTGGTACAACAAACGGAGCGGTTTTAGCAAGGGCACCTGTCGATGTGATCACGCGACCTGTCAATGCATCGATTGTGGGTTGCCCAATCGCATATTGTGTACCATACGGCGTAGACCACCATCCAGCGTTAGGCGTGGACGGAATTTGATACGTCAAAGCGATCGAAGATTTGCCATTACTATACTGGCTGGTGTAAGCCATATAGAGATGTATCCATGATTGATACATTTGATTCGCTTTGACCAAGGAAACCGCTTTTGAAGGGGTAGGAAACACCACCCTATTCATCCAATGGTCAGACGCACCGATAAGTTGACCATTTTGATCAATGGTGAGGCTAAAGCCGTCAAATGGCGCAGGAATGCCCCCGACAACGCGCTCAAAGTTAAATTGATAGGTTACCGGATTGAGCAATGATCCGCTGTTAGGCATTAGGGGCAAGAGACGGACACTAGCCACTTGATTTTTAAATAACCTTTTTGCCCACACCATAGCGATCGTCTTTGCTTTCGCGGAGGGTACCGGTAATGGATACACGAAGCCATTGGCGCTACTGTCCCGGGAAAAATTTATGATATGCCCATCAGACGCTGATACCGTGACATTGACATAATG
>DAHWJX010000157.1:0-3373 GCA_027343965.1 Caryophanales bacterium
TAAGGATCACAAGGATCACTTTCGCACCTGTCAGCATAACCACTTCACCTCCACCTAGTATCTGTGAAATTATAGCACAGGCATATGTACATCACAACCTGTGTCCTTCCATCGCGATTGCCGCTTGACATAAAGAGAAAAAAGAAGAATCAAACCACCTGTGCCCAAGAGACAGGTATCCATCACATAAAATCCTACCGTAAGTCCAAATAACGTTGCAATCACACCGATCAACCATGTGGCTGCAATCGATCCAAGACCTGCAAAAGTAAAGAGCATACTCATCACGGCCGCCGTGCGTGTAGGAAATGCTTCTGACGCCATGGAGGAGATAGTCGGAAAGATCAGGCCAAAAAACAATCCCGCAACAATAAACAAAATGGAGGCATGTCCTTGAAAAAGGCTCGCAATTAGCGTACAAAAAAACGCAAGGACAGACGCAACAACAATAGATCTCACACTGCCCATGCGGTGCACAATAACACTTCCTGTGAATCTGCCAACCGTGAATGTGAGATAAAATAACGCCAAAAACGTGGCTGCTAAAGATGTCGAGAATCCTCGTGTGGTATGGAGAAAAGTCGGTAACCAATTGGCTATGCCAACTTCCGCAACCACATAGACCATGATCGCAAGAATTAACAGATACAATGCAGGTGATACCAAAAGTTTCGATAAGGGTAGCGAAAAATCCGCTTTCGCACTCGGAATCTTTGTCACATGTTTAGCAGAAGGATAGGCCGTTACAAGCACAAGTACAAATAAAGCAACCACTAACACCCCAGCCAACACATACGGCAACTGCCATAAGCCAAACGTTGAAATAACCCAAGCCGCAGCAATAGGAGCAAACGTGGCACCGGCACCGTAAAACCCATGCAACAAATTGAAATACCGTGACTGATGCTCTGTTGCCACGAGCGGTACGACACTATTGACTGCAATCTCCATCAGTCCATTTCCAACACCGGCCAAAAAGTACCCTAAACCCAAATAGTCATACGTCCTGGCAAAAGCAATACATACAAGCCCTAGCAATAGTACGCCAATACCGACAGCCAGCACAGGTTTTTGACCGAACCGATCAAGAAAAACTCCGCTTAAAAAACTCCCAATAAGATACCCAATCGAAGACAAAGAAAATAACAAGCCTAAAAGTGCATAATTCAGGGAAAAAGCATGCAAAATCGATGGTGCAACCACACCACGAATCATATCAAGAATACCAAACAAAAGCATCGCGAAGAGCGCCAACAAAAAGGGCGCACGATGAGAAACTCGGCCCAGCAAATGGCATTCTCCTCTAAAACAACATCAGCCGAGCACGAAAAATGTGCCCGGCCATCGTCGCAGATATCATTAGCGCAAATTGTAAAAAGAACCCAAACCGCCATACCGGGCTGTTTTACCGAGTGCTTCTTCGATACGCATCAATTGATTATATTTCGCCACGCGGTCTGTGCGTGACGGTGCGCCTGTTTTGATTTGCCCAGCATTGACAGCCACGGCAATATCAGCAATGGTCGAGTCTTCTGATTCACCTGAGCGGTGCGATATGATCGCCGTATAACCTGAGCGTTTGGCCATTTCAATTGCATCGAACGTTTCGGTGAGCGTTCCAATTTGGTTCACTTTAACAAGTATCGAGTTGGCGACACCCATCTCGATTCCCCGCTTAAGACGTGTCGTGTTTGTGACAAACAAATCGTCACCCACGAGTTGCACCTTTTTGCCCAAACGTTGCGTTAGTTTGAGCCAATTTTCCCAATCATCTTCGGCTAACCCATCTTCAATCGAGATAATCGGATAGTTGTTAACCAAGTGTTCATAGTACGCAATCATTTCATCAGCACTGCGAACGACACCTTCGCCTTCGAAATGGTATACACCGTCTTTAAACATTTCCGTGGATGCCACATCAAGGGCAAGACGAACATCCGTGCCTGGCTTATAGCCTGCTTTTTCGACCGCTTCTAAAATAATTTGCAACGCCTCTTCATTCGTAGCAAGGTTCGGGGCAAAGCCGCCTTCATCACCAACAGACGTCGCCAAACCTTTTTTGCTCAGAACGGATTTGAGATTATGAAATATTTCTGCACCCATGCGCAATGCTTCATGGAAAGTAGGCGCGCCGACAGGCATAACCATAAACTCTTGGATGTCGACTGTGTTATCAGCATGTTTACCGCCATTTAAAATATTCATCATGGGAACAGGCAATGTCTTGCCATTAAAACCGCCTAAGTAGTTATAGATAGGAAGATCAAGTCCTGCTGCGGCAGCACGAGCGACGGCGATTGACACGGCAAGAATCGCATTGGCGCCCAATTTGCCTTTATTCTCTGTCCCATCCAGTTCGATCATCAATTGATCAATTTTCGCTTGCTCTGTAACTTCCATCCCGATCAATTCTGGCGCAATCACATCTTCGACGTTTTTCACAGCTTGCAAAGTACCTTTGCCAAGATAACGGCTTTTGTCATCATCACGTAATTCCACAGCTTCATGAGCACCGGTAGACGCTCCTGATGGTACGATGGCGCGACCCTTTTCACCACTTTCAAGCAAGACTTCCACTTCAACCGTCGGATTGCCGCGAGAATCGAGAACTTCACGAGCTTGTATATCATAAATCAACATAGTTTTGCATCTCCCTTAAAGAATAATCGAGTGGCCCGTCATTTGCTCGGGCTTGTCAATGCCTAGCAGTTGCAACATCGTTGGACTCATATCGGCAAGCACGCCATCTTCTCGCAAATTCAAACCCTCACGCGTCACGATACAAGGTACAGGGTTCGTCGTATGCGTGGTGCAAGGGCCTCCCGAACCTTCGTCAATCATCGTTTCCGAGTTCCCGTGATCAGCGATAATAATCGCAACACCATCGGTCTCAAGTATCGTATCAACAACCTTGCCAAGACAGATGTCGACCGCTTCGATCGCTTTAACCGCAGCTTCCATAATACCCGAATGTCCGACCATATCAGGATTGGCGAAGTTTAAGATCATGACGTCGATTTCCCCTGATTTAAGACGGCTAACGGCCGCATCGGCAACTTCAAATGCACTCATTTCCGGTTTTAAATCATATGTTGCTACTTTAGGTGAAGGAATGAGCAAACGCTCTTCCCCTTCAAAAGTTGATTCTCGTCCGCCACTGAAAAAGGACGTTACGTGTGGGAATTTTTCGGTTTCCGCGATGCGCAACTGATGCAACCCGTGACGTGACACAACTTCGCCAAACGTATCATCGAGATTCGTTGGCTTATAGGCCACGTAACCCCCTACTGACTCACTAAAATGCGTCATGCATACATAATAGGTGTGAGGAAACTTTGGCCCACGATCAAATCCGCTAAAATCTTCATTCGTG
>DAHWJX010000011.1:0-4518 GCA_027343965.1 Caryophanales bacterium
TATAAAGAAATCAAACAGAAGATCAGATCGCAAACTTACTAGTCCTAATTAGTGCGTTGTATGTTATTCAACAGTATATTTGTGCTATAATCATACCAATCAAACACTAGTAACCGTTTACAATTAGGAAAATGGGGGCCTTATCGTGACTGATGCTGACCGTTTGGATACATTATTGAAAGAACATCGTACGTTTATGCCATCACAAGCCTTTAAAAATCAAGCCAACGTCAATGATGAGTCTATTTATGACAAAGCAGCAAAGGACCCGGAGGGATACTGGGCAGAACAAGCACAACATCTGACGTGGTTTACACCTTTTACCAACGTGCTTGATTGGGACCCTCCACACGCCAAATGGTTTTACGATGGTACGCTCAATGCTGCTTATAATGCCGTGGATCGTCATCGTGAAAGCGCAAGAAAAAATAAGGCTGCCATCATTTTTGAAGGAGAGCAAGGCGACAGCAAGGTATTAACCTACGACATGCTCGGAAAAGAAGTGGATAAAGCAGCGCATGTCCTAAAAAGTCTCGGCGTGTGCAAGGGGGATCGCGTAACCATTTACTTGCCGATGATCCCTGAGCTACCCATCGCCATGCTTGCCTGTGCCAAGATCGGCGCCATCCATACCATCGTTTTTGCTGGTTTTGCAGCTACTTCCTTGCGAGATCGTATTCTTGATGCAGATGCGAAGTTACTTATTACAGCAGATGCGGGTTTTCGCCGCGGCAACCTAGTCCCCTTGAAACAAAATGCGGATGCTGCCGTTCAAGATACTAACATTGAGCACGTGCTCGTTGTCACCCGCGTCGGTGAAGCAGCCAATAGTACTATGACGAAACCGCGCGATGTTTCTTGGAACGAATTGATGAACAATGCGCCGACAACACCTGTCCCTGCCGAACCGATGAATGCGGAGGATATTCTCTATATTCTTTACACATCTGGAACCACGGGAAAGCCAAAAGGAATTGTCCATACGACAGGTGGTTATCTCGTAGGTGCCAACACATCGATGCGCACGGTGTTTGACCTGAAAGATAACGACGTCTATTTTTGTACTGCGGATATTGGTTGGGTCACGGGGCATACGTACGTCGTCTATGGACCGTTGTCTGCTGGCGCAACGGTCGTCATGTACGAAGGTGCTCCTGATTGGCCCGATCGTGACCGCTACTGGTCTGTCATCGAAAAGTATGGTGTCACAATCCTATACACGGCACCGACGTCGATCCGAACCTTCATGAAATGGGGTACGTCATACGTCGATCAGCATGATATCAGCTCCTTGCGACTGTTAGCCAGTGTAGGAGAACCCATCAATCCAGAGGCTTGGATGTGGTACCACGTTCATATCGGAAAAGAACATTGCCCGATTGTTGACACGTGGTGGCAAACTGAAACAGGCTGCGCCATGGTGGCCCCCCTGCCAGGAATAACGACGACAAAACCGGGGTCTGCCACACACCCTGTGCCTGGCGTATTCGTTGATGTGGTTGACGAACAAGGGGTGTCTGTTGAACCTGGTAAAGGGGGATACCTGGTCATCTCTCGCCCTTGGCCTTCCATGATGCGAACAATCTGGCAAGATGATGAGCGTTTTCGTCAAGCGTACTTTGGAAAATTTGACGGCATGTACTTGCCGGGTGATGGGGCCCACTTGGATGAAGATCGCTACATTTGGATCCTTGGTCGGATTGACGATGTAATCAACGTATCCGGTCACAGGATCGGCACGATGGAAGTGGAAAGTGCACTTGTTGACCATCTCGCAGTGGCTGAAGCCGCAGTCATTGGCCGATCACATGATGTTAAAGGCCAGGCAATTACCGCTTTCGTGACCCTACGAGAAGGTACAGCCGCCACGAATGAACTGATGGCTGAGCTCAAGCAACACGTTAGTCAAAAAATCGGGGCGATGGCGAGACCCGAAGAAATTTATTTTACCGCAGAATTGCCGAAGACACGAAGCGCAAAAATCATGCGCCGTTTACTTCGCGATATTGCAGAAGGAAGGGCACTTGGTGATACAACCACTTTAGCCGATCCCTCTGTAGTGGAATCCCTTAAATTACAATATCAAGAAAAAGAGTCGTAAGGGCAACATCTGCTCAACACTTTGCAAAAAGAGCCTGGGTCATTATACCCAGGCTCTTTGTTGACACTGTTTGCTTCGCGTCCTCATAACATATCTTACCTGGATGGTGATTGCTATGGACGTCGTCCATGAAACACTTGATATCCTTAGTGCTATTTTACTGATCACAGGCCAAATCAGTATTAGCGGCGTCTTTATTCAACCTGACGGATTCTCACTGTCTTTGTCCGGGCCAATTACAGGCGGTGGTGCAGTGGTAAAACAACATGAGCAAAAAGCTCAACCGGTACTTAACGGACTTAATATCCTGACCGCCGTACTTCTTCTCTTACGCCAGATCCAGGTGGTCGGTACGTATATCACCGCTGGTCGATTCACCATTGTACTGAGCGGCCCCGCTTTCGGCGCCAAATGGTTAAAGGCTGTACCGCAAGTAGCGATTAAGAGAGCGTTTTTTGCTGATTACACACGTCTTGTGTTGCAAAAAGCTGGTCTGAATTCCTAGGATGTGATAGCTATGTCCTTATCTGATCTACCTAAGATACAACCAAGTACACCAGTCATCTTTCTTGGAGCTGCCTTTTTGGCTGTATTCGTCTTTTTCTTTCTGATGCCTGCCAAAAATCAACAGAAGTGAATGCGTGATAAGCAAGCAATCCTACAGATTCCGCCCATACCGGGCGTACCATACAAAAAGGCAGGGACAACGTCCCCTGCCTTTTAGACCTATCATTTATCTAAAGACCTTAGTTTTTAACTGTCGTCGTCGAAGGTGGTAAAGAAGGCAATCCAGAGGGCACCGTGACAGCAACGACGTCGTACGACAGCGTGCTATTGACTATCTCGTCAAGATTCATTCCCTCGAGCACATTGGCAACAACGCCCAAAGATGTACCTGCTCCCATAGTGCTTTGCATCATACTTTTTGGCAAGTTCATCGTAATATGCGCATTCTCCTGCGTCAACACGTATTGCTTATTGTCCTGTACAACCGTAAATTGTACGGCAACATGCATACGTTTGATCATCGTGGCAATAAGCGAATTTGTCGTTTGATTAGTCTGCCCCATACTTTGAACAATCTTTTGTACATAGGAACTTAGCATTTGACTATTGTACGTAGCATGGAAAATAAAACCTTTCCCTGCCGGTACAGCCGTCACGTGATCCAGCGCCTGAAATGAGATGGTAGAATTTCTTGCGGCTTGCAGTAACGCTTGAACGTTCGTCGAATTGGATGCTAAAGTCCATCCCGACCCTTGATTCAGATATAAATTCGTTCCGTTAAGGTATTCAAGAATTTTTCTGGTTAACTGATTCGTCGTTTGTGTCATAGTGATCAGTGCAGAGGTCGTGGACGCCGTTCGCTGCTCTGTCACTTGCATCATGGATTTTGTCAAGCCACCAAACGAAGCCAGTAAAGCCTTAATTGTGGAAGTGACTTTTGCCTTAGGCAACAAGACGGGTGATACCTTCTCTACCGTTTGCGAGACCTCTTGCACATAAGGGGTACTAACACCACTTGTCAGCACTTCTTCTAAAGCCGTCTTCTCTGCCACCGTCAAATGCCAACTAGCAGGAATCGTAGGAACAGCAGGCGTCGACGTTGAACCGGATGACCCTGTGCCCGTTGACCCACTACTGGTCGCTGACGTAGTATTTGTCGCTAGCGCAGAAAGTCCCACGTTAGCAAGGACTTGCTGTCCAAGTGCATTTGGATGCACATCACCCGCTCGAACATAGGCCGTAGTTTTATTTTCAAACGCATTATAAGCATCGGCCACAGGGAGATCAAATAATTTCGCCTCAGTGGCAATTGTAGCGTTCTCACGACGAACTAAGGAATTGCTAATCAGTCGAAGTGCCTTGTCTGCTGGCGGTATGGGATTGTAGATATTGTACAAAACCACCTTCGCCGTTGGCGCTTCTTGTTTTACTTTCGCCAAAATGACCGCTAAGTTTTCCGCAAAATGCGTTTCTGCTTGCACAAATTGTGCTTCTTCCTTCGTCGTGATGATCGTCACGGGATGCGTTGGTGACAAAAGCCCATCTTGTACTGCCGGAGCAAGAATATCATTACTGCCGATATCAATCGTAACATAAGTAGCCTGATGTAACGCGGTTTGAACACTTTGTTCGCTTAACTGTGTTACTAGATTGGCTGACTGATAACCAGGAATCCCCAAATCAAGTGCTGTTGCATGTAAGGCTTTTGCCATGAGAAATGGGAACGCCATAGGTGCAGGCTTAAGATTGCCCGGCACGAGATTATAACCAAACGTTATCGAGTCGCCCAATGCGACAAGAGAAGGTGGCGAGGTTGTACTACCATCTGTGGCGGCAAATGCTGGCGTGCCTACTAAGGTAAATAACACCATACCTGCAGCCAATGTGTTCCATTTTTTGCTTACCCGAAT